>JBBDIU010000073.1:0-26812 GCA_040880205.1 Cellvibrionaceae bacterium | reverse complement strand
ATAAAGGCAGGAGAAAACGATGGTCCGGACCAATGGCCAAGCGGATGATGTGGGGAACCACCAGCCCCACGAAAGAAATTGTTCCCGCCAAGGCCACCGAACTGCCCACGCCGGCGGCAATTAAAATAATCAGAGTTCGTTGTACCGCGGCAATATCAAAACCCAGATAACGCGCCTCCGATTCGCCCAGCAACAAGGCATTGAGCGCCCGGGCGTACCGTGGAATCAACACCATCACCAGCGCCGCAACCGCAAATGCCAGGCTCACTCGCGCGTAGTTGGCGCCGTCCAAGCCGCCCATTTGCCACAAACTGATCCGCCGCAGCATATCGTTGCTGGCGGTATAGGCCAGTAAACTGGTAAAACTACCGGCCAATGCGGTAATGGCAATACCCGCCAACAACATGCTCGCCACCGAGGTGCCCGAAGGGCCTGTCGCCAGCCGGTAAACGATCCAGACGGTCAATACCCCGCCCGCGAAAGCGCCCAAGGAAACCAACCATAAACCCCATTGGCCGGCCAGCAAACTCCCGCCGATGACTATCATCAAACTGGCGCCCGCGGACGCGCCGGCCGTTACCCCGATAAGGGAAGGGTCCGCCAAGGGATTGCGAAACAGACCTTGACTGGCGGCGCCGCAAATGGCCAAAACCGCGCCGACCAACGCCGCCAACAGGGCGCGGGGCAAGCGAATGGCATCCACAATCAGGTTGGTTTGCGCATCGCCGGCATCCGTCCAGAGTGCACCTAAGACCCCGAATAATGGCAGATCCACGGACCCAAACAGGATTGCCAACAAGAATGCACCCGGCAATGTAAAAAGCAGAATACAAACCGTGAACATCCGTTGCCGCCGCCGGCTGACATCCGGCCCCAGGGTCACCAAATCTTGCGCAGCGTTAGAAGTCGACACCGGGCCTCGCTTTAATGCCCTGCTCGAACGCATGCTTTACGGCTTTGATTTCCGAGACCGTGTCCATGATTTGCCGCAGCTTGGAACCGCCGCCGCGCCCGGTTACCACAACACTTTGGGAGATAGGTCGATTGGCTATGGCTTGGAGCAGCTCGTCTTCCGGCAAATACCGATAGGCCAGCATGTAGGTCAGTTCATCCAGTATTACCAAATCGTATTTGCTGTCCTGCAACATAGCTCGGGCCACCTGCCAGGTTTCCATCGCCGCTTTCATATCGCCCTCGCGGTCCTGTGTGTCCCAGGTGAAGCCGGTGCCCATTTGCACCAGATCCACCTGTGGGCAGTGCTGGCGAATATAAAGCTCTTCACCGGACTGCTGCTGGCCCTTGATAAACTGCACCACACCCACCTTCTGGCCGTAGCCCAGCGCGCGGATAACCATGCCAAATGCCGACGTGCTTTTGCCCTTGCCGTCGCCGGTCAACAACACCGCGACACCGCGCTCAATCGAAGCCGCGGCAATGGAGGCATCCACATTGGCCTTTTGCTTTTGCATGGCTGCCTTGTGTTTACGCGCGGTCATGGTTGCAACCCCAGATTAATTGTAACCCTGAACTAAAACCTGAATTCCACACCGGCGTAAGCCGCCCGGCCCGAGGTGTTAAAGCCGAGGATTTCCTGATAATCCTGGTCGAAAACATTTTCCACCCGCAGGCGCAGTAACACGGATGCCGCAAGGGAATAGCTGGCACTGGCATCCACGACAGTGTAATCGTCCAGCTTGCTGCCATCGTTGGCGCGCGCATTGCGCGAGCTGCGCCAGTTAAGATGGGCAGCGATGGCCTGACGAGGATATAAACTCAGCCCGGCATTGGCCAGTTGTTTGGGCCGCCGCACACGCGGATCGCCCGCGCCGGTTTCGGTATCGTTGTAGGTGAAATTGCCCCACAGCGCCCAACTTGCGGCGGGCTGATAGCGCCCAACCAACTCGACTCCAGTTGACTCATTGTCGCCCCGCGACTGCAGGTAGCCGGAAAATGTTACCGAATCGAAGAAAATTTCATCTTCGATTGTCTGCTCGAAGTACACCACCTCCAGGTGCGTGTGGTTGGAGATGTAGTACTCAACCCCGAGATCAAAGCCCCGACTTTGTTCTTCCCGCAGCACCACGTCAACGGCGGGCGGCGAAGCCCAGGGACCCGAATTGTAAGCCACTTCATAAAGACTCGGCGCGCGAAAGCCATTGCCCGCGCTGGCTTTTAGTTTTACCGCGTCCTCCCGACCAACCGGCAACAGGTAAGCCGCCGACCAGCGATAACTGGTGTGCCTGCCGAAATCATCGTTGTCGTCGCGGCGCAGACCCGCGGTCATGTAGAGGTTATCAAAATACCGGCCTTGATATTCCGCGTAGTAGCCGAGTTGGTCGCGGGACAAATCCTCATTGCCCGACTCTATCTGCTCCTCCTGGTGGTCAACACCAAACACCAACGAAGTGTTCTCAGTGAGCGCCGCACTGCCCAGATATTCAATCTTCCCGAGTTCACCTTCGCTGGCAAAAGACGGCACGCCCGCCGCGTAGTCCTCGCTTTCCAGCTTGGACCGTTGCACTGCTAGGCGCTGAGTGGTCGCCGCTCCTAAATAATCGAGACTCAGTCGCACGCTGCGCTGATCAAAGTCGTTGCTACAGTCATGGGTGGTGGCGCCGGCAAAGCAACCATCGTATTCATTGTTGGACGACACGTCGCGCACAACGGCCTGGAGACGCAACCTGTCGGAGGCTTGCCATCCCAGGCGGCTGTGCATGGTGGTGTTTTCGTAGCCGTCCTTGTCGGCCAGCGTGATGTCGTCGCTGCGCGCGTTAAACCCGCCGGTTTCCACACTGTTCCCCGAAAGGTAAAAGTCCGCCGCGCCAGCCTGCGCACCCAGGTCGGCAAAAACCTGTTTCGTGTCGTAGCGTCCCGCATCGAGACGCACACCCGTGTGTAAGCCGTCATCGGGCTGAATTGTCTGGATATTCACCACCCCGCCGGCGTCGGCGCCATACATCATGCCTTGCGGTCCACGCAGGATTTCCACGGCACCGATACCGGCGCTGCCGATGTGCTGAATTTGCGGGGATACCTGAGGCGGTGTTGGGTCTGACACATCCATGCCGTCAATTAACACCAGAGTGCGGAAGCTTTCCTCCCCGCGAATCCGCAAAGCGGTGGGTTTACCCAAGCCGCCACTATTGCTCACCCCCACTGCCGGCAAGGTGCGCAACACATCCGCCAGGGCGACAAAGCCCCGCGCCGCGATGTCTCCTTCATCCAGACGGCTCACGGATGTGCCGAGCTGACGCGCGGGCAGCGGGATCCGCGAGGAGGTAATCACCATTTCATCAAGTTGATCGGATTGTGCGGCCTGAACGGACAAGGGCGGGCAAACGAATAGCGGGCCGAGTACCGCCGCTATCCAGAAGTTGGTAAATTTCATAGACACCTCAATAGCCAAGGTCGGGAAGGCAATCGAGGGAGGGACAAGGAATCAACGAGAGGTAAAAAAATTCCTGGATGGTAGCCCTCCGCTCCATCAGTTAACAGGAGCACCAGGGCTCCACTGGTTACCAGGCCGGTATCGGGCTCGCGGAACGCGTCAACTAACCGTGTTCGACTTACCGTTGCGGGGGCAGCGCTGGTCTCTCACCAGACTTCCCATTTAACCTACCCAATCAATTGCAGCTGCATTGACGCAAACGATGGCAGGCACCTTGTAACGCGGAGGGGAATGTAGGGCAAAGAGGACTAAGTGTCAACTGGGGAGGGGGAAGTGAGGGCAGGCGGGGCAGCGGAACTTTTCACTTCCCGCATTGCGCAGCTGGGCGGGTACTGTTTCTCCGTTCAATGGGGCCATCCATGGCCCCATCCCGCTGCTGTCCTTGCAGCTATTCACTCCGAAACAGCACCCGCCCAGCCGCGCAAAGCTATCCCGTGCCTGCGCCGATCCAATGTCTCCTTTCACAATTTTACCTTTCACGTTCTACTTTTCACCATTCACCATTCACCATTCACCATTCACCATCTTACATCTTACATCTCACGTCTCACGTCTCACGTCTCACGTCTCACGTCTCACGTCTCTCGTTCTTCCCATCACCCAAGTGTAATCGCCATCTATCCGAAGGATAAACTCGCCGCCCGCCTCGGAGAGTTGGCGGCCGTGCAGGCGGTTTCTATTGAGGCGTTCGTGCCAGAAGCCCGCAACTTGCAGATTGGCGGAGCCGGTGGCAGGGTCTTCGGGTTTGCCGTGGTGGGGAGCGAAATAACGCAGAACATAGTCGTATTCGGGCCGTGTTGCCGCTGCGGTTATGATCAGCGCGCGCTCACTGGCCGCTTTCAGCTTGGTTGAATCGACGGAGGCCTCGGCCACGGCTTGCTCGTTGTTCAGTTCCAATAGGCAGTAATCTCGATCGCCACCAATACGAAAGCAATTTTTTACTGTTTGGTTAAGCACGGATTGCCAAACCCCAAGAGTTTGATCGGCACGGATCGGCAAAGGGCTGGCGCCGTAGCCGATCCATTCCCCTTCCCGCTTCAGCGCGACCCGGCCCGCGGTTGTTTCCAAATAGCGGGAGGAAAGATTGAGCTCGCGAAACAGAACATGGGCGGCGGCCAAGGTACCGGAGCCGCAACGAAAAATAGCGTGGCCACCTTGGTAAAACTCAACGCGCGGCACGGTGGAAGGCTCTGTAAACAGCAAAACGGCGATTCTATCGCCCGCAGCATCCAGCCACAGATCACGTTCGTCCAGGGATCGAAATTTAGGGTTGACGCACACCCGGTGCGGATTGCCGAGACAGCCAGTACCAACGAAGCTTGCCACCGAATAGGTGTTCTCAATCGCCATAACGCAACAGATAGGTGGCGAAAAGATCGTCCCGCGCCAACCAGTGCCGCTCGACACGCCACCCGGCGCTTTTAGCCAGTTGGCTGAATTCAGCGGGTGTGTATTTGTATGAGCTCTCGGTGTGGACGCTTTCTCCCTCGCGAAAAGTCACTTCAATTCCCTGGATCGACGCCGTTTGGTCCTCGAGGCTAATCAAATGCATTTCGATGCGCCCTTGTGCTGCGTTATAAAATGCATAGTGCTCGAAATTTTCAACGGCGATATCGGCGTCCAGTTCGCGATTGATCCGCTCCAGGATATTGAGATTAAATTGCGCGGTTACACCTTGCCTATCGTTGTAAGCCGTGTGTAACAAGTGAGGTGACTTCTTGGTGTCGACGCCGATCAGCAGATAATTGTTGTTGCCCAGGGTAGTTCCCGCATTCGAGAGAAAATCGCGGGCCTCGCCGGGTGAAAAGTTACCGATGGTGGACCCCGGGAAAAAGCCCAAGCGCTTGTTGTGGCTGACCGCGAGCTCTACCGGTTTGGAAAAGTCGGCGACTACCGGTTGCACCCGCAAGTCGGGATATTCATCTTGCAGCTGCCGACACGCCGTCCGCAAGTGTTCGCCAGAAATATCAATGGGAGTAAAACTCTGTATACCGCGAATGCAATCCAACAGAGGCTTTACTTTCCGCAGGGATCCGGCGCCAAATTCAATCAGGTCGTAGTCCTGGGTCAGGGTGGGCATTAGTTCGTCCGCCACCTCGGGCAGCAATTCCAATTCCGCCTGGAAAGGATAGTACTCGTCCAAGGTGCAAATCTGGTCAAAAAATTCCGAGCCTTGTTGATCGTAAAAGTACTTGGGATGCAGTCGCTTGTTTGCAGCCGACAGCCCGGCAATCACATCGCGAAAAAAAATGTCGCCCCGGCTTTGCGAATTGGCTTTCGACGGAGACCCCAGTTTAGCCGCCTGCTGCATCTAATCGTCCTCTGCTAACCTGAGCCCGCTGAATTGCCAGCGCTGATGAGGGAAAAAAAAGTTGCGATAACTCGCCCGCATTTGCCGTCGCGGCGTAACACAGGAGCCGCCACGGAGAACAAACTGATTGGCCATGAATTTGCCGTTGTATTCCTGCAAGGCGCCGCTTTCTGGCTTGAATCCAGGATAAGCCATGTAGGGGCTGCGCGTCCATTCCCAAACATCACCGTAAGCTTGGCCGATTTCTGCTTTGCCGATGGCGGGACCAGGTCGCCAGCTTGCCGCCTCCAAAAAGTTTCCCTCCACTGGCGCGGCTCCGACCGCGTGCTCCCATTCCTGTTCCGAGGGTAAACGCTTGCCCGCCCAGCGGGCATAGGCATCGGCTTCGTAATAACTAACGTGACAAACCGGAGCCGCAAAGTTCAGCGGCCGCAACCCGTCCAGACCAAACTGGTGCCACTCACCGCCTACCTGCCGCCAATACAAGGGCGCTTGCCAGTCGTTATCCTGGCGGGCTTGCCAACCGTCGGATAACCACAGCAGCGGTTGTTGGTAGCCTCCAGCAGCGATAAATTCCAACCACTCGCGATTGCTGACCGGGCGTTCAGCCAGCCGAAACGGCTGTAAAAATACTTGGTGGCGGGGTTTCTCGCAGTCGTAACTAAAGCCCTTCCGAGCTGCGCCAATCTGCACCAAGCCACCATCGTAGGCTTGCATACCCAAAGGTTCGGGCTCCGACGAAGGTGCATCATCGGACGGATACACAGCGGGAGACAGCGCGTTAAAAGACAACAGGTGCAAGATATCCGTCAGTAACAGTTCCTGGTGCTGCATTTCGTGATGCAGACCAGTGATGATACGATTGCGCAGGGAATCGGGTCGCTCGCCCAAGAGCTTTTCCATATAGGAATCCACATAGGCGCGGTAGTGCAGGACAGAAGATAAATTGGGGCGGGTCAATAATCCGCGCTGTGGCCGCGGGTGGCGATCACCGACCGCCTCGTAATAGGAATTAAACAGATGGGAATAACTTTCGTCAAAAGACTGATAGTCGTCGAGGTGTTCGCGCAGAACAAATTCTTCAAAGAACCAACTGGTATGCCCTAAATGCCATTTGCTGGGGCTGGCATCGGGCATGGACTGCACCACCATGTCCTCCGCGGAAAGATTTTCCGTAAGGCGCAGGGTTTGCCGGCGAACTGCTTGATACAATTTTAGCAAACCGGCAAACGATTCCACCCTGCAAGTCTCCTGGTCACCCGGCGGGCCGTCTAAACATTTGAAATGGCGCTCTAGCCGATCGGAGGCGAGCATCGGGGAACGAGCGCGGGAACCGGCGTAAAAAATCGGCAGGGACTGACTATACCGATTCCGATTGCGTGACCTGCGCGCCGTGCTCCACGGAATCGGTACGCTTGTATTCTTCCTCCTGAAGAATTCGCCACATGACTTTGCCACTGCCGGACTTGGGCAGCGCCTCGACAAATTCCACTATCTTCGGAGTTTTGTAGGCCGCCATGTGTTCCTTGGACCAGGCAATGATGTCGTCTTCCGTTACCTTGCCTTTGGCCTTCTCCATCAAGACCACCACCGCTTTAACCGTCTCACCGCGATAGGGATCCTTGCTGCCGATAATGCACGCTTCCTGAATGTCGGGATGATGGTAAAGCAAGGCTTCCACCTCCGCTGGCCACACCTTGAAACCGGAAGCGTTGATCATTCGCTTCAGGCGGTCGGTAATAAAGAAATAACCCTCTTCGTCCATTTTTCCCAAATCACCGGTGCGGAAAAAGCGTTTGCCTTCAAATTCAATAAAGGCCTTTTCCGTTGCCTCTTCGTTGCGCCAGTAACCAAGCATTACTTGGGGGCCACGCACAATAATTTCGCCGGTCTCCCCTTGGGGCACTTCTTCCAGGGTTTCAGGGTTGATTACCGCGGCATCGGTGCCAAAGGTGGGTAGGCCAAGACATTGGCGCTTGGGGCGGTACATAGGGTTGGAATGCGTTGGCGCAATGGTTTCCGACAGGCCGTAGCCTTCCAGAAAATCCAGCCCAAATGTGTCCTGCACTTTCTTGGCCACAGCTTCAGGCATAGCCGCGCCACCGCCACCGATATAGCGCAGGGAAGAAAAATCAAAGGCATCAATGTTGGGACTGCCAAACAAATCGATAATCATGGTGGGAATGGTGGTCCAATGAGTCACACCGTAGCGGGACACGTAGCTACCCGCTACCTCCCGATCCCAGCGCGGCAACATAACCACGGTGCCACCCAAATAGATCGGCGCGTTCATACCGTATTGCATTCCGGTAACGTGAAACAGCGGCAGCACAGACAACGAAACAGCGTCCGCCGTAGTGGTATTGGCCAATGCCCCGCAGATGACGGTATGCATAACGGTTTGGTGGGTGTGCATACAGCCCTTGGGAAAGCCGGTGGTACCGGAGGTATAAGGCATTACGGCCAAATCCCCGGGCTTGGCGGTGTGCGGCCCTGGCTTGTGCCCGGCGGCCAATGCATCCTGCCATTGGACAGCGCCGGCCGGGAGCTCCGCCTTGGCCTCGAGCATCGGCTTCATTACCGGCGGCGGGGCATCTTCGGGATGCGGATATTTGTCGGGTAGGGCTTCCGCGTAGCGGGCCACCAGTATGTGTTGGAGCTGTTCCTTGGCGGGCAACTTGTCGCTGGCGTTCTTGGCGAACCCGGCTAGCTCCGAGGCACACAGAGCAACCGTGGCATCGGTATCGCTAATATAGTGCTGGAATTCCTCTTCCCGATTCATGGGATTGACGGGAATAACCACCGCATCGGCTCGCAATATTGCGTAGTAGCCAATCACGAATTGCGGACTGTTTTGCATGTAGAGCAAAACACGGTCACCCTTCTTTACCCCGGCCTCCTGCTGCAGCCATCCGGCCAACGCCTCGACATCGTCGTACAACTTGCGATAGCTGATATCGTTACCGAAGAACTTGATGGCGATGCGGTCGGCATAGCGACGGGTGGTAATGTCCAGGTTTTCCCAGATTGTGACATTCGGCAGGGCAATGTCGCGGGGCAGGTGTTTTGGCCAATACTCTAAATAGCGTGTATCCACCGTCAAGGTCTCCATCGGCTTAAGTGTCAGTTACTGCGAAAACCGCACACGACGCCGGGAAAGCGATCCGTGGCGAACTCCCTACGATCCGAGGGGTTAAAAGGGTGGCGGTCTTCAGCTGATATTTGGAATAGTTATTTGCTCAGTATTGCGGCGCGCAAGCGAGCATTCTACCCCAACTGGGACATCTAACTGAAGGGACTGAGCGGCGTAAATCGGCTGCGGGGGGCGTTTGCACCGCCACGGACCTGGGGGAACTCTTGGGGCGACAGCGCACGCTTGCCGCCCCCGTTTCCTCAATTAGTCTCGGGCCCTGGCGATTCGGACTCCTGAGGGTCCGCGGGCTGACCGTTCGTCTCCGCCTGTGGGCTTTCATTGCGAGGCTGGGGCGTGTCCTGCCCCTGGTAGCCAACCACCACCTCTACCCGGCGGTTCATCTGCCGTCCGGCGATTGTTTCGTTGGTGGCTACCGGGTAATTTTCACCGTGGCCGCGGGTTTCGACACGATTCTCGCTGATGCCCCGAGCCAACAACTGCGAGCGAACCGAGTCGGCCCGGCGTTGCGACAGATCGCGGTTGAAGTTCTCGTCACCAATGTTGTCGGTATAGCCCTCCACCAGCACCTGGCGATCCGGGTTTTGCTCCAGAAACCGGGCAAGTTGTCCCAGCGCCCGTTCTCCGCCCGGATTAAGCTCGGCTTCGCCAAAGTCGAACAGCACCTGCTCCATGGTCAGTACCATGCCCCGCTCGGTCTGCTGCGCCTGCAAGGACTCCACCGTTTGGCGCAGTTCCTCCAGTTGTCGTTGGCTTTCATCGTCCGACCTTTGCCGCGCTTGCCGCTGTTCGGTACGGTAGCGTTGCTCCGTCGCTTCTGCCCGGGTTTCGGCCTGATCGGCCCGCTCTCGGGCCACATCCACCTCGCGCTCTCGGGCTTGCATCAGTACCTGGTTGCGCTGCTCGCTTACCTGCTCTATTTCCGCTCGGGCTTCACCCAAGGCCGCAAGCTGCAATGCGGTTGCCGCTTGTTGCCGTGCCAGATAAGCATGGTGCTCCACCGCTTGTTTTTCATCACGACCTTTCTCGTCCCACAGGGATTTCGCTTGGGACAACGAACTTTCGGCCTGCTGTAGCTCACGCGACGCATACTGCGCCACCGCGGGCGTCTGGCGAGCTTGCTCAATGTGTCGCTCTGCCTCAGTCATCAGATTCTCAGTTTCATCCGGCATCGAGGCACAGGCGCTGAGCAGAACCACCAAGGTCACGACCAGCCCAAACTTCATCCGGTCAGAAATGTTGCGAACTAATTGGGTATTCATTGCGTGCTCCTTTTTTCAATTTGCGGGCTGTGGATTTGTGGCCTGAGTATCGCGCATGCCTCTGGTGATGATGGCGGGCGTTCGCGGCCTGACAAATCCCTGACCTAAAAATTGGCACCGCGCTCAATTTCCTGCTGCAACACCTGAATGCCCTCTTCTAACTCCGCGACGGTTTCATAGGCAGCGGCGGTTCGGGCTTTCGCTTGCGCCAAGTCCGCGTCCGCCTGTGCTTTTTCCGCAAATTGCAAGGCCTGCGAATAGTTCTCATCGGCGTTGGCTTCCCGCGCCTGCCGGAAATGCGTTTGCGCGTTTTGCAGCTCCATGGGCGCGTCTTCCCGGGCTCCGGCCTGAATCGCGCTCTGGATGGCGGACTCCGCGCGAGTCATTTGTGCAACTGGCTGATCAATCTCCTGACTGGCGCACGCGCTTAGCAACAGCATCGCCGCCAGCGCCGCAATCATCACCTTGCACGCTCTCTCAACGACCAACCCTTTTACTCCCACCGACACCCACCCAGCTTGCGGCGGCATTGAACTTCTTGCACAGCTATTCATAGTGGTCATAGTGGCCTCGCTTTTCCTTGGCAATTTAAGATGATTGAAAAGAAGCGCCAAAAGGGGCGCCGGATAGCCTGGGAAAAGCAGCAAGCGTGCCACTACCAGTGTCGTCATTTTTACGACGTTAATTGCAAAGCTTACAAACTTTCAGGCTCATTTCCTGGCTCATTGGCGCCTGCGACAACCTGGGCAATTGAAGCGACCGCTTTCGAGCATGGAACGTCCTCGGTAATTGCGCGCGGAAACGCAGATTGAGCAGTTTCGTGGGCCGAAGTGGAGCTCACGCTTGAAAACTTTGCATAAACTGACGCCTGGTACCAAATTTGCAAACCGAATCCGCAGTAAGTTTGTGGCGTGGGTGGTAGAAAAATCGTTTATAGCTCTACACCCACGACAGGGAACTCGAGCCAGATGGTGCTCGAGGCAGCTAGAAAGGGAGTGATTGGACCAATGATTAAAGTATTGTTGCTAGGGTTGTTGGCAATGGCCAGCGTATTGTCGCTCGCCGGATGTGAAACCACCGAGGGTGCCGGTCGGGATATACAAAGTGCAGGAGAAGCAATCGAAGAAACAGCCGAATAAGCTGGAGACATTGAGTCGGAACTCAGATTAGAGCTAATTGACTGTTAAAAGTCTGCGTTACAGCCTTTTTTCCTGCTTCCTAATCGCTCTTCATCCCGCTTTGTGCGTTGGTTGCTAATTGCCACGCCGTCGCAAGCCTGCATGCCTGCAAGCCAACCAGTTTTTGCGCCAGGCACTGCCCGTACTCGGCGTGCCGGGAGTTTGAATCACGGTGTTTTGAAACGAAATAACAACGAGTGGATCTGGGGTAATTTAACTTTGGAACGTGTCAACGTGTTAGAAACAGAAATTGCGCTAGCATCGAACAAAACCATGGCGATCAGCCCGCAATCACAATCCGCCTTGGTCGGTTCCATTTGCCAGCAAATCTTTTATCCATGTTCCAACTTCACTGCGCCACTGCGTGGTACATCAGTGAGTAGTGCATCGGCCAGTACTGCATTGACTAGTAGTGCGTTGACCAGTAGTACACCGAGCGTTAACACACCGAGTACCGCCCCATCGTTCGCTCAATCAGCGCTCAACCTTTTTAACCCGCCCATACGGGCATAACCACGTGTATGAAAGAGAAAGGAGACATCAATGAACAGTAACACCTCTACCACTTCCGGCACTGTGAAATGGTTCAACGAAAGCAAAGGCTTTGGCTTTATTGAGCAGGAAACAGGGCCCGATGTATTTGCCCACTTTACTGGCATCGTCGGCGATGGGTTCAGGACCCTGAGCGAAGGCCAACGGGTTCAGTTCACCATTACCCAGGGGCAGAAAGGGCCGCAAGCGGAAAATATCGTTAGCGTTTAGTTGTATTTGTACGCAACTTCGATACATTTCTTTTGAAGGCACATGGCCTCTCCACACGGAGAGATCATGACTAAGGCGGGGCTGTCCTGCCTTTTACCCTTCCCGGCAGCTACCATCTGGTCTGCGTTAACAGACCTTGACGAGCCGCAAAGGTCCACAAATAAAAAACCCCTGGCGTTTACGCGCCAGGGGTTTTTCGGTTGGTGGAGCTAAGCGGGATCGAACCGCTGACCTTCGCACTGCCAGTGCGACGCTCTCCCAGCTGAGCTATAGCCCCGAAATGAGGGCGAGGATTGTATCAGGACGCGGGAGGCTGTCAACTCGAGTGTAGGCAGGTGTAGGGAGGGGGCCGCCCCCGACTCAAGGCCGTAGCGGCAGAGCGGCGTAGGCTTTTTCCAGCTTCTTCAGGGGCTTTTTGCCGTAGCCGCCCAAGACTTCCACGGCGTGGCGGAGTCGAGCGCGGGACATGTCGGGACCCAGCAGGACCATGGAATCCATCACCGAAAAAGAGGCGGATGTACCGGCGATGGCGATGAACAGCGGCGCCAGGAAGTCCTTGAGCTTGATGTCCATGGCGTCGGCCAGGCCCTTGAGACCCGAAAAGATGCGCTCCCGCTCCCAATGACGCTCCACTTCCAGTTGCCACAGGGAAAACTGGATGATCTGCTTTTGCTCCTCCAGCGGCAGCTTGTTGGCCGCGAACTGTTCCTCCCGGATCGGCAAGGTCCCGGATACCAGGAAGCTGGCCAGGGGGCCGAAATCGCTGAGAGTTTCCATGCGCTGCTGGGCATGGGGTAGCACCTTGAGCAGATTCTCCCGATTGTAGGCCCAATCCACCAGGCGATCCGCCAGTTGTTCCGCGCTCAAGTCTTCCCGTATCCACATGCCGTTCAACCAATTCAGCTTCTCAACATCGAAAATCGGCCCGCCCAGGGAAATTCGATTCATATCGAAATGCTGGACCATTTCCGCCAGGGAAAACTTTTCCCGCTCGTCGGGCATGGACCAACCCATGCGGCCGAGGTAATTGAGCAAGCCCTCGGGCAAAATGCCCAAGCGCTGATAATAGAGAATACTGGTGGGGTTTTTTCGTTTGCTGAGTTTGGATTTATCCGGATTGCGCAGCAGCGGCAGGTGGCAATAAACCGGTGGTTCCCAACCGAAGTATTCATACAACTTGAGGTGTTTGGGTGTGGAATTGATCCACTCTTCTCCCCGAATCACATGGGAAATATTCATCAGGTGGTCGTCCACCACGCAGGCCAGATGGTAGGTGGGCATGCCGTCCGCCTTGAGCAAAACCTGCATGTCGACCTGCGACCAGTCGATCTCGATCTGGCCGCGCAGCATATCTTCAACCCGGCAACTGCCGGTGGCCGGAATATTCATACGCACCACGTGGGGCTCCCCCTCCGCCAACCGTCGGTCAACTTCCTCCCGTGAAAGCCTCAATCCGCGCCCGTCGTATTTGGGCGTCTCGCCCCGGACTATCTGTTCCTGGCGCATGGCTTCCAGTTCTTCCGCCGTGGCAAAGCAATAAAAGGCGTGGCCCTTGGCTACCAGCTCGTCGGCATACTGTCTGTAAATGTCGGTTCGTTCACTTTGTCGATAGGGCCCGTGTGGCCCGCCGACATCCGGACCTTCATCCCATTCCAGACCCAGCCAACGTAGACTGTCGAGTATGGCTTGTTCCGATTCGGGCGTGGAGCGGCTTTGGTCGGTGTCCTCGATACGCAATAAAAACTCGCCGCCGTGCTGCCGGGTGAA
Organism: Cellvibrionaceae bacterium; assembly: GCA_040880205.1. Lineage (GTDB taxonomy): Bacteria > Pseudomonadota > Gammaproteobacteria > Pseudomonadales > Cellvibrionaceae > WACF01. The sequence goes on along the minus strand of JBBDIU010000073.1, from coordinate 12,933 downwards.
ACAGAGATTGAACAGGGCGATATAGGCGGTGCCAACATGGGGGTCGCCGGTGGGGGATGGCGCGATGCGGGTGCGGACTGTCATGTAAAAGCCGTGAGATGTAAGACGTTAGACGTGAGATGAAAAAGCTGGCGAATGATACCACTCTTGAGCCTCTGACAGGCAGGTGGACACACCGGACCAGGCGCCAGTTGCGCAACAAATGAGCACTGGCTACCATGGCGCCTTTCTTTCACGGCTCAGTGCACGACAATGTCACCCTCCCCTACACCAACAGGCCCAAGTCATCGTTTTTGCGTTGCGCCCATGATGGATTGGTCGGACCGTCATTGCCGTTATTTGTGGCGGCTGCTGTCCAAACGAGCCCTCCTCTACACGGAAATGGTTACCACCGGCGCGCTCCTGTACGGTGACGCGGCGCGCTTTCTGACCTACAACGATGCGGAGCATCCGCTTGCCCTGCAATTGGGGGGCAGCGATCCCAAGGAACTGGCGGCTTGTGCCAGGCTGGGCGAGCAGTGGGGCTACGATGAAATCAACTTGAATTGCGGCTGCCCCAGCGACCGAGTGCAATCCGGGCGTTTTGGCGCCTGCCTGATGGCGGAGCCACAGGTAGTGGCGGATTGCATTAAAGCGATGCAGGATGCGGTTACGATCCCGGTTACGGTAAAACACCGCATCGGCATTGACCAGCAGGATGAATACGCCGATCTAAGCCACTTCGTCGATAGCCTCGCCGCCACCGGGTGCGCCACCTTTATTGTTCACGCCCGCAAGGCCTGGCTGCACGGCCTTAGCCCCAAGCAAAACCGCGAGGTTCCTCCGCTAAAGTACGAGCGGATTTATCAACTGAAGCGGGATTTTTCAGCGCTTGAAATCATCATCAACGGCGCCATCGACAACTTGGCTTCGGCCCAAGACCATCTCGATCACGTCGATGGTGTCATGATCGGCCGCGAGGCTTATCACAACCCCTATTTACTTGCCGATGTGGACCCAACACTGTTTGGCGCAACAGCTCCACGCCCCAGCCGGGAATGCGTTCTGCGCAACTACGCCGCCTACTGCGCGGAGCAAATTGATCAAGGCGTGCAATTGCAACATATGTCGAAGCATGTACTTGGATTATTTCACGGGCAAAAAGGCGGAAAAAGATTTCGTCGCTATATCAGCGAGCATGTGCCGCAAAACAAAAGCGACCGCGAACTATTACTGCGCGCGCTCGACGCGATGGCCGCCTAGCGCGAGCTGTCTCTGGGCTGCGCTCCCTGGCATCCAGCCCAATTAGAGTTGATGGCTTCCCAATGCCCGCTGACGGCTCTCCAATGCCTGCTTGATGCCCGATTTGTCCAGCCCTTCAAAGCGGCGGAAACCCACATAAATCAAGGGATAACCAGCGGATTTAATAACCTCGTAATGGCCTTTCCCCGTCGCGTCCTGCTCAACATCCCATTCCTTGAAGGCGATACCCTCGCGCTGCAAGTACTCTCGGGCTTCCCGGGTATGAGGACACCAACTGGCGCCGTACATAACCACCCTGGGTGTACCCTCCGCATTAAAATGGGTTTTCAGCACCGCCCTGTCGCGTGCATCCAGGATGGATAGTCCATGCACTTCAGCCAGTGCCTCGTTAAAGCGCTGCCGGTGAAAGCTCTCCACCCGCCTTGTGCCCGCAAACAACAATGGCATCTGATGGCCACCACCAAGCGCCTTGAGCCGCTCTTCGACCTCGGGTCCACGACTCAAATTCAGGTGTTCGAAGGCCACTTGCTTGATGCGGAGAAGCTGTAGCGCATCGCTGCAAGGGCTACCACAGGCATCGAAGGTAAACAGCACGATCGATGGCTCCCCGTCTGCATCGAAGGCACCGCCTTCAGTGCCGAAAAGGTGGGAATAACCGAGATAAACCAAGCCGGCCATCGCGGCCAGCACAAGAAGCTTGTTCATGTTTCACTCTATTATTGTTTCGGCAGGCTTAGGGCCAACTATATACCACCGTTTCGTCAATTGTCGCTCAACCGGCCAAACCGGTGGACCGTCCGTCTCGCGTGCACCACAGCAGGTAGCCACCCCACGCCATGGCCAGCAGCATGATCGCCCGGCCCAGATTCAAAGTAATCGCGGCCAGCAGTGTGTCATAGCTCAACAGTCCCGTTTCGCCGAGAATGAATTCCCAGTCGTGGAAACCGTAGGGAGAGAATTTCCCGTGATTGCCGCCCAGCAACAAAAGCTCACCGGCCCGCGCATCGGCCATATAGGGGGCGATATCCAGAAAGTTCTCCCCAAACCACCACAAACACAGACTGGCACCGAAGGTGTCCGCTCTTGATCTCAGTAAGGCTACGCCTGCGACTATCGGCATCAGCAACTGGCCCAGGGTACCGCCCAGGGACCCCATGAAATTTCCGAAGATGCCAAACAACAGGTGACCGAATTCGTGGAAAGGCAGATTAACCTTGTGCAAAAAATTAGACCAGGTTCCCAGGCTTGCGATGTCTTCAAGCATATAGTTAAAACCCCAGACCACGAACACTGCCCACAACAAGGCGTAAGCAGTAACGTTTCCAGCCATGGTATCGGGCGGCTTTGCAAGGCATCTCCACAGTTCCTGGATCCAGCTGTTAGCTGGTGCCAGCTTCGACTCGGCTAAAAGTGCATTATTCTTCAGGTAGCTTTCATATTTGTGAAAAACCACCCCACAATGAGTGCATGCGATTTCTCGCTCGCTTCGTGGCACCGCACATTTGGGGCATTTCATGGCACGGGAACTCCGCTGTGGTGTGGAGCGTTTTGCAGGTGCTCTTGTTGCGAAAAGGGACTGAAGTCCTAATATAGTGCGGACGCACATTCCAACAATAGCCTCAAGAAGCCGACTCATGAACATTAGCTGGTTTATGGGAGAGCCGGTCGCTCGCGGCACTGGGCTCTCTCGAACAGTTGGAGATTTATCACGCCTCTCTACACAAACGCTGGATGCCCAGGCAGGCGTATCTCAAACGCTGTTATCCAAAAACGGCTTAAGTTCAATAAAACCCTTCCCGATTTGTTCTTGCGGCCTTAGCCGCGGACCCACGCTCGGCCCGATTCCCCCAAGGCTCCACTTTGGCCTAAATTGGCATATAAACATCGGCTTGAACTGAGATTTCAGCGCCCTTGGTGCCATCTCGTGCAGATGGTTTCGCAGGCTCGGCGGATACTGTTTCTATTTTTTGATTTGTGCGTGTCCTTGAATTTTGTGAATTTTTTTATTTGGGCGTGTCCTTGAATTTTTTTGAATTTTTTCGTGTCCTTGAATTTTTCTTTGAATTTTCCTTGAGTTTTTTTACGCTTTCCAACTGGTTGAGGGTATTGTAGGTGTAGGTTTCCGCCAGGGGCAGGATGTCGGGCGTGGGATCGGTGGCGACCGCCTGGGTGTAGCCGGTGTACTGGTCGCTGGTGTTGTAGTGGTAGCTGGTGACTTTGATCGGGTTCGGGTCGCCCGCCTGTGCGTAGAGGCGGGTCTCAATCAGGCGATTGGCATCGTCGTAGTCGAATTCTGTCAGTTCTTGGGCGGGCGTGCGATTGCTGGCAAGGTTACCGTTGGGGTCGTAGCGGTAGACGTGTTGCCGGTCCGTGCCGATATCGTCTTGTTTGGTTTCGGTTGCCAGCTCGTCGCGTAGTGTATAGGTGTAGACAGTGATCCGTTGTTCGGGGTGGCAGAGACACGGGCAGATTCAGGGATTGTGTTTATGAAGAAGGTTCGCTGTGAAATGCTGCTCTTGCGCCAGGCGCAATGGCAGCCTAAAACGCGGCTTAGCTTGGCCTGCTAGCGACCCTCCAGGGTATTCACCAAATCCCGAAAGGTTTCTCGATTGGATTCGTTCAGTTCCATGAGGATGTGGTGCGCTTCCAGGATGCGTTCCTTGGCGCGCTGTTCGTCAAGGTCCGCGGCCTTAAGATGCCGGCAGGGTGCGGCGCATTGGTGCTGCTCGTGGACAATTTCAAAAATATCGTCGAAGCCCATGGTTTCCAACAACCGATCAACGGAAGGATTGGTTGAAAACACGACGGGAACCAAATCGCAACGCTCACGGGACAATATCGCGATCTTCGCCATAAGGCCCAGGGTGGTACTGTCGATGGCGCTGGCTTCTGTCAGATCGAAAACAATGCCGCAAGAACCGTTGCCGTGAAAAATTGAGTCGATAAATTTATCGAAAGAGACACACAAGGTGAGGCGCACATCGCCAACCATTTTAATCACGTGCGTGTGGTTATGGTCGGCGACAAGAATCTGTCCGGGCTGCATCTTAATGCCCTCGAGTTACCATCAGTATGGCGATGTCGTCAGGCGTTTCCGAGCGTTCCCGAAGCCCCAACGATTCGCATACAACGTCTAAATTCATGCTTCCACCAATATTAGACACTCTATCCAACAAAAGTGCCTCTTTTTCCTGCAAGCTGTCGCCCGGCAGGAGTTCCAGAACGCCATCGGAAAAGATCGCCAATGCAAAACGCTCCGGCAGGTCAAGTTCATAGACGTCCCACTCAATGTCGCTGAAAATTCCCAGCGGTTTTCCCTTCCCTTCCAGGTAGCGCGCACCGTCATCGGTGAGCAAGATCGGCATGGGTAAATGTCCACCTACAGCATAGCGCATCTTGTGTGTTTTGCTGTCGATAGTCCCCTGAAAGGAAGTCAGGTGATTGTTGAGCCGGGTGGCGATCAATTCGCGGTTTATTCCCTGTAACAGGATGTTGGGACCTTGATCGAAAACGTACTCCTGTTTGCTGCCCACAAAAATCGAGCGGTCCCGCATCAGCCGCCGCACCAAATACTTCAGCCAAATGGTCACAAAAGCGGACGAGGCACCGTGGCCGGAAACGTCCGTCAGGTAAAAACCAAAATAGCGATCAAAAAAATAGGCGTAATCAATACAGTCCCCACTGAGGTAGAGCGACGGATGGATATAACGGGAAATTGTATAGCCTGCTCTTTTTAGAGGGCTGGGTGGTAACAAACGCTCCTGAACCTGCCGCCCTGCCTTCTGATCCCGTTCGATAATCTGCAGGTTCTTCGACAACTCCGCGTTTTTTTCCTCCAACTCCTCTCGGTAGCGCCGGTTCTGAGCGATCAGGTCGCGCCGCTCCAAGCCCTGCCGAATCGCGTGCTCCAACACTTCCATATCCCCGACCGGCTTTATCAGGTAGTCGCTGGCGCCTAAACGCAGGGCTTCCACAACATCATCCATTACACCCACTCCCGAAATAACCACTACCGGTGTTTCCGGGCAGGCTTCGTGTATCGCCTTGAGTACCTCAAGCCCTCCCATATCGGGCATCATAAGATCGCACAGCACGATATCGGGTTGGGAAGAATGGAACAGAGACAGTCCGCGCGAGCCGTCGCCAGCTTCCTCCACAGTGTAACCGCTATCTTCCAGGTAGGCGGCCATGTTCTGGCGCACTATGGTGTCATCGTCGATGATGAGCAGCTTCCTGTTAACGTCTCCCATCAATCACCCTACACCATCAACCGTCATGAACAATCGCTCGTCACCTGTATGGAAAATGGGCTGGAATTTATAGGGCGGTAACACTACTCCTTTATCCAGGGGTTCGCAACAACGCAGAGGGAAGGGGAAGACAAAAAAAGAGGCTTTCCTTTAGACTTTCGAAATAGAAATGGTCTATGCTTGAGGCCGCCTGTAGAGACCGAGCCAAATGCCGCCAGTTCAGGTGTTAACTGCTACCCAGGGGCGTTCAAACAATGGACCGAATTCACCGCGATCACAACGAAAAACGCAATTTCATCCGCATGAAAATCGACACCCCGGCCGAGGTGGTTATTTACAGCCAGGGGCACAGGGTAAAAGGTATTTGCCGCGACTTGAGCGGCGGCGGCATGCTGATTGAAACCGCCGCGGCAGCGGCGGCCATGGGCCTGAACGTGGGGGCGAAACTTGACGTCAAACTGGCGTCACGCTACGGCGACAGCCCAATGTTAAAAGCCCGGACCCAGCTTGCCCGGGTGCAGCCAAGTCGTTCCGGTGGGTCTATTCTCGGCCTGGAAATATTGGAAATGCTCGATTGAATCAATTCCCCCGCTAAACAACGGAGAGAGCCACTGTTCCGGACGGCCGGTCACGGGCCGAACGGGTCATCCTCGTCGTAATCATCGTCGCCAAAACCCCCAAAGTCGTCCTCCACATCACCGTCGTGAACGAGATAGTTGCGGCGTTGCAAATAGGCTTCCCGCATAAAGACGTAGCGATCACCGCTGATAAAAGCTTCGGCGTCCAGCAGTTCGGCGCGCAGGTTTATGTAACTGAATGCTCGAACACTGTTGCGCGTGGGAACGTGATCAATCTCCTGGATGGGATCGACCACCCAGTCCACCGGCAAACCCGCCGTATCCCGCAAGCTGCTAGGACCGAGGAAAGGCAACACCAGATAAGGACCGCTGCCCACACCCCAGGCGGCAAGGGTCTGACCGAAATCCTCCCCCTCACTTTTTTTCAGTTTCATGTGCCGCGCCACATCGAAAATACCGCCGATGCCGAGGGTGGAATTGATTAACAAGCGGCCGGTGTCGTTACCCGCCTGCTTCCACTTCCACTGCAGCACATCGTTGAAAATATTGCGCACTTCCAGGAGATTACCGAAGAAATTGGATACACCCTGCTCCACCGGATCCGGGGTAATCTTGGTATAGCCCGTGGCCACGGGTTTCAGCACCCACCGGTCAGTCACATCGTTGAAGGTGTGGATCTTGCGGTTGAATCCTTCCCATGGATCGGGGACCACCTCCGCCTCACCATCCTGTCCCCAGGCCGGCAGTGCGAGAGCTGCCATTATCGCCACGCAAAGGGGCAAGCCCCACCACTTTCTTTTCCCATTGCTGTTCGAGCGCTGTTGCATTACTCCACCTTTATTCCATTCAGCGTTTCGAACTAACACGCTGTTGAAAAACTATCTGCGTTACCATTGCTGCGTTAAAAATCGGCTCAATTCGGTCATTTATTACGTATAAACTCCCTCATTTGACTCGGCGCTTCCTTGCGCCTCGGCCTTCGGTCAGCGGAGCTGCCCTAATTTGCTCCAGGCGAATTGGTCGCCAATTTTTGCCTTGCACTGGCTGCCTCGCAAACATTTTTCAACTGCCTGCTGCTAGTAGCCGAACCGCCCTACCGCCAAAGCCGCAAAGTATGGCCTGTCCCGGCCCTCCTGTGAAGCCCGCCCTCGACTTCCTACTTCCTACTTCCCACTCCCCCGCCTCCCCCTACATCATCCCCCTAGCGACTAAAGATTAGCGACTTTCCCTTTCCCACTTTCCATTTCCCACCTAAAACCGATGTTCCAATCCAGCTCCGAACACCGTGTCCACCTGATCGTTGCCGAGGGCGTCGGTATCGGTATTGCGGGTCAGATAGGTAAAAGCCCGAGTGCCGGTAGCCAGCTTGCGATCATAGCCCAACGAAAGCGTCTCCTCGTCACCACCAGTCGCGTCATTGTCCAGTTTCCCCGCCTGGACTTTGAACACGTTACTGCCGAGCATATAGGAACCACTGACCAGCACCCCTTTTTCGTCCACGGTACCCGCATCGTTCTCGTTGTGTTGCAGCATAGTACCGAGGGTAAAATCGGCAAATTTAAATTCACCGACCAAACGCTCCAGGTCCTGCCCGTCCACATCCCGATCAATGGCCAAGGCGAAGTAAATTGCCTCGCTGCCGTAGTGCGCCGCAAGCGAGACGCCGTCCGCCAAGCCGTCCCCGGTGGCCGCATCCGGGGCACCTTGGTCGCCGTCCTCCTCGCCTGGGATAAACGCCAGTGACGCCGAAAAGGCGCCCACCTCAGGCGAGCTATACATTACGATGTCGTTTGCGCGGTTCTCACCCTCAAAGGTGCTTCGGATATCGCCGACTAGATCATTGAACAAATCGATCTTGTTTTGCGCCAATTTGGTGGGCGTGTCGTGCTTGCCCCCCAGAATGGTTCCAAAATCGCCGGTCAAGCCGAGGAAGCGATTGCGGGCGCCCAAGTCGGATCCATCTCCGTCAACGTTTACTTGCCATTCCAACTGATAAATAGCCGACAACCGCGGATTAAGCTCAACCTCGCCCTTCAGCCCGATGCGCGATGCGTTGGAGTTGAGCTGCCATTCACCGAACTCATCCAGTGGGGCAGCATCGTTTTCGCTATCCACGTGATCCAGGCTGAGATTGATCCGCCCATAAATATCGCCACCGATGGGGCCGTCCGCGGTGGCCACCAGTGGTAAGCTCATCCCCGCTACACACAACAACCCAAGTTGTACAAAAAACAAACCAATTTTTTTCATGGCAGAACCCTTTTCTGTGTTGGTGCCGGCAAGCGGCAGTCGGGTGCGAATTCTGGGCGCCAAATATTGCAGGGTTATGACATTTTTAACAAGGAGATGCGCAGACGTGAGACGACAGTGAATGGTGAATGGTGAATGGTGAATGGTAGTGTAGTGCTAGAGACTAGAGATTAGAGATTAGCAACTAGCGACTAACAAGTTATCGCTGCTTTGGGGGGTGGGCCCTCGGACCGGACCGTCCGTTCCGCGAGCCATTGCTGTAGTTGCAGGAAGTGATCATCGCAGGCCTCGGGGTGCTGGAGCAGGTCCGCATGCGAGTAATCGTGCAGGTTGCCGCCCTTGCTGCTAATTGTTACCAGGCGGCAATCGTGCGCACCGAGTTCCGCTATCCAGTTTCGACAATCCTGGACACTGCCCCACAAGGCTCGTTCGCCGTTGGCGAAATAGAGGCTGGGTGGAAGCCCGCGCTCGCGCAACGCCCGCGCATAATCGAAGCCATCCAAGGGGTCCAGCCATCCTTCGCTCCCTTGCCACTGCAGCCAGGTGGCCAGGGATTTGCGCGTTTCGCATCGACATGGTTTGCTGAAGGGAATGGCTGCATAGCCACAGAACAAATTGATTGCCGCGGGACCAAAATGCCACAGGTGACGGGCTAAAACCCTGCGTTGCGTTTCCAAGCGCAGACGCCGGGCAACCGCGAAATGGACCATCCCCGCGAGCGCTATCCGGTTCTCCAGCCGCGCGTAGCTCGCGGCCAGCAGCAAACCGCCCAGGCCTTGACCCATCCATATCTGGGACTGGCCCGGACGCAGCTTTTCCAGCGTGCGTAAATGAGCCGGAATATCCTCACAAATTGCTTCGTGCAATCCCCAGTCGGACGTGTCGCTAATTCCCGGCCAGCTGTTGCCCCGCCCGCGCAATTCGGCCAGATAAACATCGTAGCCCAAACTTGCCAGGAAGGGTGCCAAACCACCTTCGCCACCCTTGCGCGGTAAAAAAATCTCGCTGGTATGAAGAAAATCCGCCAACAACAGCACCGGCGGTCCCGTGTTGTCGCGATAGCAGCGCCTGAGCTCGAGTTGCTGAGTCCCAACCTGAACGTTGTGCGCTTGTAATTTGAGGCGGACACCCCGCCAGCTCATGGTATGCATAGGACAATGATCAATGAACAGTGGACAATGATCAATCATTTATCGCGCAATCACCCCAATATCCGCCCCCGTTCACCCTACCCCTGCTCCCTGTCTTATGGTTTTACTGTCCCCTGTTACCTGTCACCTGTTCCCTGACCACTGTTCATTGTTCATTGACCATTGTTTTTCCAACCGCTTGGCCGACACCGGCACACTGGTCTTCATGGGTTGGGCGAACAGTGACAGGCGGTATTCCTCCAACATCCAACGATAGGTCCGCAAGGGCGGATGTTGCCACAACAAGAAGTCGTCCTGGTGCTGCCAATAGTCCGCGAGCCGCTCCAAAAACAGTTCCAGTTCCGCCTGCCGGGTGTGATCCTTTTGAATTTGTGCGTCGGATTTTTCAATCCGCGCCTTTACGCCCTGTAAATACTGTGGGTACTGATCCAGCCATTGACGCGGTGTATGGAACAGAAATCCTGGCCGGGTGAGTTGGTCCAGTTGTTCCACCACGTCGTCGCGGACGCTACGGAATAAAGGCTTTCCCGCTCGCGCGGCCAGCATGGATTGAATTTCCACAATCCGGTCCCCGGCGGTTAGCAGCAACGATTCGAGTCCCTGCGCCTGGGCGGTAAACTGTTGGCGCGCTACATTCAGCATTTTAGAATAAGCGGGTCGATAGCGCGGCAAGTCCCGACCCTCAATGCACAGCTGCTTGATTGCAGCCAATACCAAATCGTCCGCCAGCGCGTCCACCGATCCAAAACTCGCCAGGCGCAAAGCGGCGTTTTTGCCCTTCAATAGATTTTTCCGCACATACTTGACGCTTTGCTTTAGTTCCAGGGCCAGCAAACGAGCCACGCCCCGCTCGCTCACGTAAGCGGCTTTCCGCGGATCGTCGAGCAAGCGCAAATCCACCGAACTTTCATCGTCTACCAATGCCGGGAAGCCCACCGTGGCAATGCCGTCTTTTTTGAGCTGCATCGATTCGGGCAAATGCTCGAGATCCCACTGGACCATGCCGCTGCGCTCCACTGCATCACCGGCGCTGCGCAAACTGTCTTGCAGTCGATCGCGATAGGTCTCTCGCAATTGCTCCAGGTCGCGACTACCGTCCACCACCTTGCCCTGTTCGTTCAGAACCTTGATGTAAAACCGGTAATAGGCATCGACCGTTACTGCGTTCCAACAGGATACGGGCACCTCGAGGCCGGTCAGCTGTTGCAATGCGCGACCCAGTGCGCCAGTCAGTGCTTCATCGGATAGTTGCATCCGAGCCAAAGCGCGATCGGCGAAATCGGGAACGGGCACGAAATGTTTGCGCCATTGCTTCGGCAGTCCCTTGATCAGTTGCACGCATTTCTCTCGCAACATACCAGGCACCAACCACTGCAAACGATTTTCCGGCAACAAATGCAATCCGTGGATGGGGACATGGATGCTCACCCCGTCCTGCGCCTGGCCCGGGAAAAACTGATAACTCAACGGATAACGCACGCCCTGCCATTCGATTTCGTTCGGAAACTGGGCTTCGGTAACATCGATGGCCGCGTGCTGCATTAGCAAATCGCGGGGCACGCATAAAAGTTCCGGGTTGTGCGTTTCCGCTTGCTTGCGCCAGGCTTCAAAGCCTTTCAGATTAACGATGTCGGTGGGCAATCGCTCAGTATAAAAATTAAATATCTCCCGGTCTTCCGCCACAATATCGCGCCGGCGCGATTTGGCTTCCAGCTCCAACAGTTCAGCCAGCAGTGCCTTGTTGTGGCGAAAAAAGCGCGGCTCCTTGCCGGGCGGCGGTCGGTAACGCCCTTCCACCAGGGCTGATCGGATAAATAGTTCCCGAGCTTCCGGCGCATTGATTCGCGCATAGTTGACGCGCCCTTTTTCAACCAGAGTTAAACCGTAGAGTGTTACCCGCTCGAAGGCCATGACCTGCCCGCGCCGCGCATCATAGTACGGCTCGAAATGCTGCCGTTTTACCAGGTGCTCGGCCGCCTCCAACAGCCACTCGGGATTCACCTTGGCGACGGCGTGCGCATAAAGCTTGGTGGTTTCAATCAGCTCACTGGCGACAATCCACTTAGGCGACGCCTTGAACAACGACGATCCAGGAAAAATTGAAAACTTCCGGTTGCGCGGCCCCAAATAGCTCCGTTCTTCATTGAGCCAACCGATATTGCCCAGCAAACCGCTAACCAAGGCACGGTGAATACTTTCATAATTCGCAGGGTCTCGGTTTTCCCGCATGCCCAGATGCCTGGCCGTGAGGCGCAGTTGATAGTGTAGATCCCGCCATTCGCGCAGGCGTAAAAAGGACAGAAATTCTTTTTTGCACAAAGCTCGGAATTGATTCTGAGTTAGGTCCTGTCGTTTTTCTTCAACGTAGTTCCACAGGTTGAGGAGCGCCAAAAAATCCGAATTGGGTTCCCAAAAGCGGCGGTGCTTTTCATCAGCCGCCTGTTGCTTGTCCGCTGGTCGCTCGCGCGGGTCCTGTATGGTTAATGCACTGACGATTATCAATATTTCCCGCAAACAACCCAAGGTATTGGCCGCAATACACATCCGGGAAAAACGCGGATCGACCGAAAATTGTGTTTGCTGGCGTCCGAGCTGAGTCAGTCGGCCGTGCTTGTCGAGCGACTGCAATTCCTCCAGCAACTTGTAACCATCGTTAACCAGTCGCTTGTCGGGCCGATCCACAAAAGGAAAATCGCGGATGTTGCCCAATTGCAGCTGCGCCATTTGCAATATAACGCTGGCCAGATTACTGCGCAGAACTTCCGGCTCGGTGAATTCTGGTCGTGCATTGAAATCGCTTTCCTCGTAAAGGCGAATACAGATACCGTTCGCCACCCGGCCGCTGCGTCCCTTGCGCTGATTGGCGCTGGCCTGGGAAATGGGTTCAATGGGCAGGCGCAACACCTTGGTTTTGTAGCTGTAGCGACTAATGCGTGCGAAACCGGGATCGATCACATAACGAATGCCGGGCACCGTAATGGAGGTCTCCGCCACATTGGTCGCCAGCACCACGCGCCGCCCGCGATGGGCGTGAAACACGCGGTTTTGTTCCGGCAAACTCAAACGAGCGTACAAGGGCAAAATATCCAGATGGGAAATTTTCGCCTTGCGCAGCGCCAGCGCGGTTTCGCGGATCTCCCGCTCGCCGCTTAGAAACACCAAAAAGTCCCCAGTGTGGCTGGCCGACTCCTCGGCGAGCACATCCTGAATGGTACTGACGATTGCGCCCACCAGGTCTTCGTCGCCATCGAGCACCGGGCGGTAATAGACATCCACCGGATAAGTGCGGCCCGAGACCTGCACCACGGGCGCGTCGTCGAAGTGCGCTGCAAGCCGTTCGACATCAATGGTGGCCGAGGTGATAATGAGTTTTAGATCGGGACGTTTGGGCAGCAGTTGCTTGAGATAGCCCAACAAAAAATCGATATTGAGGCTGCGCTCATGGGCCTCATCGATGATCAG
>JBBDIU010000072.1:0-27498 GCA_040880205.1 Cellvibrionaceae bacterium | reverse complement strand
AGCCCATGATCGAACTCGTATTCGAGATTCGCCGTCGCGTCAACGCTCACACCAAGCCCGGAATCAAGTTGGCGAACCCTGACCTGCTCGGCGAACTGGGGGACATTTACCATTCAAGCAAGGACACCATTCTACGCACATTGATAAAAGAATTGCTGACCCGGGCAGGCGGCAACTGGGAGAAGCTGTTAACGGATTCCAGCACACCGACTCCAAAGACCGTGGTAAAGGTATACCGTGGCCAGGCCTCTGTGGAAGCCACCAGTAAAGGTTCCGGCACTCCACCGAGCAAGTCCGTGCGTTATTACCGGGGTGTCAGGATCGCCTGACCACCTCCTTCCTTGACAACCCCAAGGCTGCTCACGCAGGCCGTTAGCCGCGCCGATGTGCAGCCAAGGCGAGCAAACCCTGGCCGGTAGCAGTTTTAAATTCACACTCCCAACGACAGCTGTTCGCCTGCCTGCATACGCCGGTTAAACGGCCCGCAGTCCAGAACCACCGATTCGCGCTGATTGAGGCCCAACCGCTTGCAGGCTTTCTTAAAGCGCTGCGCGATCAGCTCGGCATAAACGCCGCTACCACGCATGCGCTGTCCAAACTGGCTTTGATAATCGGCACCGTTGCGGCTCTGGCGAATCAGACTGATCACGTGTTCGGCTCTATCAGGATAGTAGCTGTGCAACCACTCATGGAATAAGTCGCGGACTTCAAGCGGCAGGCGGAGAAAGACGTAACCCGCCGTGCCTGCGCCCGCCTGGGCGCAGGCTTCAAGAATGGCTTCCACTTCGTGGTCATTAATCATCGGAATTACCGGTGCCACCAGCACACCTGTTGGCACTTTCTGTTCGGCGAGTTCGCGAATAGTTTTCAGGCGAGCCCGAGGCGCGGCCGCACGCGGTTCCAGGCTGCGCTTTAATTCGTTGTCCATGGTGGTCACGCTGACCATTACCGAACACAGATTATCTCTCGCCATGTCCGCCAGGATGTCCAGGTCCCGCAACAGGTGGCTGCCCTTGGTGATCAGGGAAAACGGGTGACGGTATTTCTGCAATACCAACAGCAGTTCGCGCGTCACTCGCAAACGCTGGTCAATCGGCTGATAAGGGTCCGTGTTGGTGCCCACGACAATGGGCTTGCATTGATACCCCGGTTTTTGCAGAGCACTTTCCAACAGTGCCGGGCCATTCGGCTTGTAAAAAATTTTGGTTTCAAAATCCAGCCCTGGCGACAAATCCCAATAGGCGTGGGTGGGCCTGGCAAAACAATACACGCAGCCGTGTTCGCAACCCCGATAGGGATTGATGGACCGTTCGAAAGGCACATCGGGCGATTGATTGCTGGTAATGATCGATTTGGCCCGGTCCAGATAAACTTCGGTTTCGGGCACCGACTGGGCCGAACCTTCATCCACATCGTATTCCGATTGCTGTTTCAGATAACGACTCGGCTTGTTGCTTGCGGCGCCGCGACCTTTGATCTGTTTAGGGGTGCTCATCAATACCATCCGTCAAGATCGGCGTCGATTCCAGACAAGGCATGCTCCAGACAAGACATTATTCCAGCCAAAAAACAACGACATTCGAAATATTGGTAACCGGGCATTTAGCGGTGAATCCACGGTCGTCGGCGAAGCGCTCTCACCGCCCGCTAAAGCTGGTTGTTTATACAGTATAGCAGTCGGCAATCCCTGTAAAGCGCCGCCGCCAATTCCCAGCGCTGGCGTCCAGCTCCTCAAACTGGCGCCCGTCGTGACGGCTATGGCATAATCGCCGGCTGATCGTTGGCGACTCGCCGGATCGGATGATATTTTTTGGTATTTCGGAATCATATGACGAAACGCGTTTTGGTATTGGGCTACTCGCAAACGGGCCAACTCGGCCGCTTGGTGGACTCCATTATCCAACCCTTGGTGGCCAGTGACGAGATAGAGGTCATTAAACAAAGCATTGAGCCAGTCCAACCTTTTCCCTTTCCCTGGCCCTTCCTGTATTTTTTTAATACCTTTCCCGAGACGGTCTACGAGTCGCCCATTGAGCTCAAGCCGCTGGCCATTGGCAAGGACGACGATTTCGACCTGATCATATTGGCTTACCAAGTCTGGTTCTTATCACCATCACGACCGATCAGTTCCTTCCTGAACTCAGCTTCCGCCGAGGCGCTGTTCAGGGATAAGCCGGTGATCACGGTGATTGGTTGCCGCAATATGTGGCTAATGGCCCAGGAAAAAGTGAAGGCGAAACTATCCGCACTAGGCGCCAAGTTGATCGACAATGTCGTGCTGACCGATTCCGCCCACAGCGCGTTCACTTTTGTATCCACACCACTGTGGGTCTTGACCGGCAACCAGGGGCCCTTTCTCGGCGGCCTGATACCCCGGGCCGGCATTCCTCAAGAGGACATCACCGCGGCCAGCCGGTTTGGCCGAGCCATCGCCGATCAACTACCCCATCAGATACCCCATCAGAGCAGCGAGCCGCGATCAATGCTCGACGGACTGGGTGCGGTTAAGGTCCAGGAACGCTTGATTGCCTCGGAAATAATCGCCCATCGCAGCTTCAAAATATGGGGCAAGCTGTTGCGGCGGGTCGGCGACCAGGATTCCGCCTTGCGGAAGTGCGTTCTCGGCGTTTATATACTATTTTTAATTATTATGATCCTGACCGTCGTGCCCATATCCGCCGTATTGAAGCGCCTGTTCGCACCGCTTCTCCGTAAACGCACCGCCGCCCAGAAGTCCTACTACGCCGCGCCCTCGGGCGAGGCAAGCCACAGACACAGAATGAGCTGACATGCCGGGTTCCCCAGTCTACATCACCGACATCGCATCGTTTCTGCCCAATGCCCCGGTCGACAACGACGACATGGAGCGCATTTTGGGCCAAGTGGGCCAGCGCCCTTCCCGGGCGCGACGCATGGTGTTGCGCAGTAATGGTATTCGCCAGCGTTACTACGCTATCGATCCAGAGACCCTGCTTCCCAACTACAACAATGCACAACTCACCGCCGAAGCGGTCCGCAAGCTGGAGCGCAACGGTTTCAACCTGCATGAGGTGAGCTGCCTTAGCTGCGGCACGTCCATCGCCGATCAACTGATGCCCAACCACACAGTGATGGTGCAAGGCGAGCTGGGCCTGCCGCCCTGCGAAGTCGTGGCGACCAGTGGCGTTTGCCTGGCGGGGATGACGGCGCTGAAATACGCCTACTTGTCGGTGTTGAGCGGCGAACACTACAATGCCGTTGCCACCGGTTCGGAACTGTCTTCCATCATGATGAAGGCCGACAATTTCAGCGCCGAAACCGAAGCGCAAGTCGATAAATTGGGATCCCAGCCGGAACTGGCCTTCGAAAAGGACTTTCTGCGCTGGATGCTGTCGGACGGTGCCGGCGCGGTTTTACTCGAGCCGACTCCGGCCCAGGGCCGCCTGTCCCTGCGCATCGACTGGCTGCATGTCTATTCCTACGCGGGCGACATGGAAACCTGTATGTACGCCGGCGCGGTGAAAAATGACGACGGCAGCATCAGTGGTTGGCAGCGTTTCTCTGGACGGGAAAGGGATGAAAACTCCGTCATGGCGGTCAAGCAGGATGTGAAACTGCTTAACGACAATGTGCTGCACTATACCGTGGAACGTCCACTGATGGATCTGATTGAACGTTACCAATTACAAGCTGATCAATTCGACTATTTTATCCCCCATTATTCTTCAAATTTCTTCGCCGACGGCGTTCAGGCAAGCCTGCAACGGGTAGGCCTGGATATTCCGCGCGAGCGATGGTTCACCAACCTCTCGGAAAAAGGCAACACTGGCTCCGCCTCCATTTACATCATGCTCGACGACCTTTACCATTCCGGCAAACTCAAGGTCGGCGACACACTGCTGTGTTATATTCCCGAAAGCGGCCGTTTTTCCTCAGCCATGATGAAGCTGACAGCTGTTTGACATTCCCCAAACAAGCACTGTCGCCCCCCTGTCCGTGACACACTGACCAAGGGAATCGCCGCATGAAAAAGCAGGATGTGCCCCAGGACCAGGTATCCACCTACGCCGGCCAGAATAAGCTCCTTTACGCGGTTGACGATCAAGGCAATTACACCGGCGTTCGCTCCAGTGGTTGGGAGGTGGAAAGTGCCGCCACGCTGGACGCGATCACGGCGATCAATCAAGATCGCCTGGCAGCCTGGGAGCGGGGAAATCGTGGCGAGACCTCGCCCCTCGAATTCCATATGTACAACCGCCGCATGGATTTATCGCTGCTCGCCCAGACCACCGGTTTATTCAAGTGGCGAATCCGCCGCCACTTCCAACCGACGGTATTTGCCGGCCTGTCGGATTCCATGCTTGCCCGCTATGGCGACGCCTTGGGTCTGGCGCCACACGATTTAACCCGCTTACCGGAGAAGCCTCCCAGTGACTGACGCCTTTGCGACGGCTCCCGCATCCCCTACCGACCGCAGCCTTCCCTTTCAGCACATGCAATCCGCGCACTGCGAAAGCGGTGTAATGGCGGCCATGCTGTCCCACTATGGCTTGACCACCACCGAGCCCATGGCCTTCGGTCTGGCCAATGCACTGAGCTTTGCCTACGTTCCGCTGGTGAAATTGTCCGGCATGCCCTTGATCGCTTACCGCATGCCCCCGCGTTGGATCATCAAGGGTTTGCAAAAGCGAATCGGATTGCGAATGAAATTTCAAACCTTTCGCGATGCCGAGGCCGGAATGGAGCGCCTCGACGAACTTCTGGCCCAGGGTAAGCTGGTCGGCTTGCAGACCAGCGTGTACTGGCTTCCCTATTTTCCCGAGGAAATGCGCTTTCACTTTAATGCGCACAATTTGTTGGTATTTGGGCGACATGAAAACAGTGGTGACACTGAGTACTCGATCAGCGATCCGGTTTTCGAACAAGCGGTTTGCTGCGCGCGGGACGATCTAAAAAAAGCCCGCTTCGCCAAGGGCGCGCTGGCCGCCAAAGGCATGCTTTATTACCCGGAGTTCGTGCCCGAGGAAATTGACTACGCGCGGGTTATTCCTGAAGCAATCAAAGCCAACTACCGGATCATGGCAAAAGCGCCGATTCCGGTAATTGGCCTGCGCGGCATTCGCTACTTGGGAAAAAATCTGCTTAAAGTCGCGGCGGATCCGCGCAAGAAGGATAAATACCTGCCCCTCTACCTCAGCCACATTGTGCGCATGCAGGAGGAGATCGGAACAGGCGGGGCGGGCTTTCGCTTCATTTATGCCGCTTTCCTGAATGAAGCCGCGCAACACACCCAGCGTGATTTACTGCAAGAAGCTTCGGCGAAAATGACCGAAGCCGGTGATCAGTGGCGGCAATTTGCGCTGGTGGCAAGCAAGATGGCGCGCAATCGTATCCCGATGGATGCCGCTGAACTCCGTCAGATTATCAACACCTGCGCCGATACTGAATTGGCGGTGTGGGAATTGCTGCGGCCGATTTGGAAGAAGTAACTGCACTCCAAAATATGACAGCACCCGAACACAATTTCGAGCTCTAGAAAATCAGTATTATTATATAAGGTCCGTGCCAAACCACCGTTTGCTACTGGGGTTGGTCTTTCGGAATCGCATGAATACGTCCATGTAGCTCCGTCGCTTCGTCCCTGAATCGACGGTTCCGAAAGACCAACCCCAGCACCAAACTCCTACCGTTGCTTTCCGTCACCCTCGTTGGTTGACTGCTGGTTACGGCACCGAACCGTGAAGACAGGTATTCGGTATTTGCTGCTGTGACCGTCGACAGCAGGGAAGCTGGCGACGAGCCCCCAGGGAAGGGTTCACGGCGAATCACTTGCCACTTCCCTGTGGCTCGCCCTTCGGGCAGCGTTCGCTGTGCAAATCGACTTTCCTGCCGATTTGTCACAGCAGTGAATGCCGAATGCCTGTCCGACACCCAAACTTACATTGTCCTCTCATTACCCGAACTATCTTTACCAGAATACCCAAAAAACCTACATCATGCTCCGCTACCGCTCTACCAAGACCACGCTGTAACGCCCCGCAGGATCACTGTTGACGTGCAACATTCCCGGTTCATTTCTTTCCCGGATGAATTGCTCAATAGCGGCGCCGGTTTGGCTGTCGTAATAGGGCAGATTACGGCTGTAGTCGAAACACGCGGTTGTGCCAATCAACTCGGCTATTCTGTTTGCATCGGTTTCCGACAAATGCTGGCCGGGTGCCAACAACCAGTTCCCGTAGTCTCCTGTTCCGACCAACCACGCTTGCAGTTGCTCCCAGCCAGAAAAATTGTGCGCCCCGGGAATCGTTCCAATCCCTTTTCGAGGATCGGATGGCGACGCAACCAACATCCAATGACTGCCCTCCCCGATCACGGTGCTTGTATTCACCTGAAGTCGTTGCCGATGACGTGCCAAAGGCGCGGATGCGCTATCCACACTACCCACCAAAGCCGTGGCAATTTCTCCACGCGTGATGTCAACATAAGCCGTTGTCAAGGCGGCTACAATGGGATCGAAGCGATTAGTGACAAAGTTGTTGCGATCGTGCAAACCCAGCGCACGCGCGACGTGAAAACACGCCGCGTTACTAACGGAGTTGACGAAAGTCACCGGACTGGGCAACTCCTTTCGACTGATTAAATCTTCCAGCAAGGATGCCGTGACCTCTGTATCGCCCCGGCAGGAAGAAAAATAAACGCCCGTATCCGGCGCAACTTCGACGTTTTCGCAGCAACGGCCGGCACCGATTAATGCCAATTGGACAAAGCGCGTCACCCGGCGAACCACCACGCCGGTGGAGATCTTGACCATTTCTTTCAATTCAGGGAGTGCACCGTCGGACGCAATAGGCTCACAGTAACTGGCAATCGCTAAGATCTTCAAGCTCACGAGTCGACCCCGTCGGCCATATTGCTGACAATCAAAGAAGTGTTGTTGCCGCCGAACCCGAAATAATTGAGCATGAAATGTCCGGGAACCACTGGCATTGGTCTTTGATTCAGCGCGAAGCCGACACCGTCCGTATCAGCGGCGATCCCCTCCGTTCCCGGCAAAAACCCCGCCTTCACCGCCTCGCAAAACAGAATCAGTTCCGTTAGCCCACAAGCGCCCAAGGTATGGCCAACAAACGGTTTTAAGCTGGTGCAAGGTGGCAACTGATCAAAGGTGGTCAGCATACCGCGCGCCTCTGCTGCATCACCGGTAATAGTCGCGGTCCCGTGGCATTTAATGGCGCGAATGGCATCGGGCGTCAGTCGCGAGCTGGCCAGTGCCCGACGCAAGACATCCACCACCGCGGAGCCGTCCTCCCGGGTGGTGGACATGCTGTAAGTGTCACACAGGTTGGCGCCACCGCGCAGATGAAAACCTTCCGATCCGGAGGACTTACCCAGCACCATCGCCGCACAACTTTCCCCCAAGACCAGTCCATTTCGCTCGCCATCAAAAGGGCGCATGGTGGTGGGACTCAGTAATTGGAGTCCTTGGAAACCGTAGGTCGTAGTATTGTTGACAAATTCCACCGCCAGGATCAGCGCGTGTTCGATAACATCTTGCTCGATGAGTTTGCCGGCATACCACAGCGCATTGGCGCTCGAGGTACAGGCCGTGTTAAAGGTGTAGTCCTCACCACGTAGGCCGAGTGTCGACCGTACCCGTTCCGCCAAATTCGCCATTCCGCATTCGGCCAAGGGTATGGCCGAGCTGCTTTGGTTCAGGGCTTGACGATAGCGGTACTCTTCCCCCGCGATTTCGAAGGACGACGAACCGACAAACAAGGCCAGGCTCTCGCGTTGCGAAGGGCTCAGCCCGGCAGCATCCAAAGCCTGTTGAATAACTTCGAATACCACCTCGTCAAGTCGCGCCCCGGGTTCATCGGCGGGCAGACCGGATAGAAGAAAATAAGGAATGGCTTCGGCGCCCGCGTCCATGCTGCATGATACGAAACCGGGTTGCGGAGGAGCCCCGCGCAACGCTGCCACGCAGTCAGCAACATTAACGCCCAGGGCCGTGTGCAGACCGGAACCGAGAAAGATCGCCGAACTCATTGGCGATTAGCCGCTGTTTCCGCTTGGGATGCGAGCTCGGCGGTGATCAACTCCGCCAGGCTGTTGACGGAGCGCAAGGCACTGCGGGCGGCGGGCCCGTTCTCAATACGAATGCCATAATTTTTTTGCACCCACATGGAAATCTGTAGCGCATCCAATGAATCCAGATCGAGCTCGCCACCAATCAACTGCACATCGTCGTCGATATCGGCAACCGCAAGATCTTTATCACACTCTTCAATAATCATTTTTTTGAGAATGGTTTTTAGTTCCACACTATCCATCAACGTCAATCTCGCTAAACCTTTTGTCTGTATACCCTAGTCTCGTCGCTAAACCTGTGTCTTGTCGCTAACCTTGTCTTGCCAAACTTGGCCTCGGGTTTATTTCACGAAAAGCCCTCTTTTCGCTATACCTGACGAGCCCGCTGCATTACATGCAGCGCCATGATCGTGAGCGCAACCCCAAATACCGTTAAACCGAGCGCCTTGGGCCACACCAAGGCAAGCCCACCATTGCGGAGCAGAATATCCAGAAAACCTTCGAGCCCCCAGCACATTGGCGATAACTGCCCAATTTCCTGCATGACCGGCGGCATCAAAAACCGGGGCACCATGATACCACCCAGCGCCGCAAGAATAATATTGCCCGCCCCGCCCAGGGTCGTTGCCTGCTCGGTGGTACGGGCAATCGCGGCGATGAACACAGCATAGCCCAGGGCGGCAATGCTGACCGTCGCGGCCATCAACAACAGACCCGCCCAGGAGGAGCCCAGCGCGAGACTGTCACCGCCCAACAGCGGGATCAGGAACACGCCAACCGCCAGCATACAGGCTACCTGGAGCTGCATGATAAAAAAATAAGGGATGAGCTTGCCCAAGACCAGATAAATCGGTGAAACCGCAATGGTCCGCAGCCGCCGCAAGGTACCGAACTGACGTTCTTTTATCAGCGTGTTGGAAAGTGGCACCACCACGAAGAACATGGCGAACACCAGCCATGCCGGCACGTTTTGTTGTACCGCTGTCGGGGGTTGTTGTTGTCCGCTTTCATAGGCGTAATCGACTTCGAGAAGCACAGCAGCGAGCTCTTCAAGCGATTCATCGCCACCACCCAGGGAATCCTCGAATTCCGCCAACATTTTTTCCACTTTCAGGCCGCGCAATATTTCCCGCATGGCGGCTGCGAAAATGGCTTCCGTCTGCTTGTTGACGCCGGGCGCCACCAACAACCGCGTGGCGAGCGTATTGCCCGCGTCGTCGGTTTCAGGTAAAGCAGTGACGGTTAGCAGAAAAGCGGCTTCGTCGCGGCGGACTCGCGCCGCGAGTTCGGCAGCGGTCTCGTCCGGGTGGGAAATAAATTCAAAGGCGCCACCCTTGGATAGATTTTCCATCAAGATCGCCGAGTCGCTATTGGCCGCATGATCATGCACGATCACTTCGAGCTTGGCGCCACCCAATGCGGCAAAATTTTGTTGCATGGCCAGCGACATAATCACGATAAAGGCCACCGGCATGGCAAACATCAGCAACAGGCCATGCAAGTCGCGAAACAGCAGGAGAAATTCTTTGTGTAAAACAGCGAGGAGACTGGTCAAAATGCTTCTTCTTATTCCCGCAATTCATCATTGGTAATGGAAAGATAGATATCTTCCAAACGGTTCATGCCGTACTGGATCTGGCGCGTTGCCAAGCCCGCGGATTTCAACTCCCGTAAAAGTGTTTCCAATCCAATATCCGAGGACGTCAGACGCAGTTTTAAACGCATCCCCGTCACTTCACAGCGCCCCAGATGGGCAAGGTTGGCAATTTGCTGGGGGCTGGGCTCTTCCCGCAGCGCCACATCGAGCAATAATTCCTGTTCGTTCAGCAGCGCGGCCAGATTGCTCCGCAGCACCATTTTGCCGTGATCTATGATGGCCAACTCGTCGCAGATTGCCTGTACTTCCTCCATGTAATGGGAAGTATAAACAATGGTCATACCCTCCGATTTCAGAGCTTTGATTGCCTCAAGGATGAATTTGCGCGACTGGGCATCAATGCCCACGGTGGGCTCATCCAGGTAGAGAATTTTCGGGTTGTTGAGCAGGCCGATGGCGAGATTCAGGCGCCTTTTAATACCACCGGAATAGGTTTCCGCCGGTTTATTGAGCACATCATCCAAGCGGCAGGTGACGGCGGCTTGTGCCACGCGGGCTTGTTTCGCACTTCCCTGCAATCCGTACAGGCCGGCAAAGAAATTCAAATTTTCCAGGCCAGTGAGGGCGGGATAAAACGCGAAATCCTGGGGTACGATGGCGCTTAATCGTTGCACGGCCAGGCGTTGCGAGAGAGGGTGCCCGGCCACGGCCACTTCGCCCACCTGGATAGGTAACATACCGGTTAAAATAGACAGCAGGGTTGTTTTGCCCGCGCCGTTTGGCCCGAGCAAACCGAAGCATTCACCGGGCCGCACTTGCAGGCTGACGTCGAACAGCGCCGGCTCGGTGCTGCGCTCGTACTGATAGCCAAGATTGCGGACCGTTATCGCGTATTCGGAGTCGCCAACTGCATTCATAAGTCAAAGCCAGGCATTCGCATTGCACCGAAAATCAACGGTTCCGTCCTCTACAGCAGCCTGCAAGCCGCTGGTTTCAGGCTCTATTCCGCGGCTTGCCCATTCTCCTCTTCGCGCGCGCCGGCAAGAATGCCCGGTAAGGCATAGTTCCCTTCGTGACAGGCGTATTCAAAAATCTCGTCCGCCGCATTAAATACCATCTCACCGCGCCAGGGCTGCTTGTAAATCTCCGGATCTTCAACTTCGAATTCGTAAAAGATTTCCGTGTCGGATATCCGCGTTAAACGCTCACTGACTACCGCATCGGGTGAAAGGTAAAACGATTGGTCGTAGTTGAGACGCAGGCTCTCCCCGGGGTTGAAATGGGTGGTTTCAATAACCAGGGTGTTGCCGTCCCAATGGCCAATGGAATCTCCCAGCCAGGAGCGCATGCTCTCGGGTCGGTGCTCATCGTTCATCCGGATAATGCGGGCATCGTGGTTCATTTCCGCCAGGATCATCACCGCTTCCGGGGTTTGGACGATTTGGTAATTGTTGTTGTACAACACGTTGATCATGGGCGGACCACCTGTCGATCCAAAACCCACAATGCAGCGTTCCGCCATGGGGCGAATTTCGGGCCCGTCAAAATTGTTGCGTGCCTCGTGTTGGGTCGCTTCGAAGGTCGCCAAACCCTTCTCGGTATAGGGTAGTTGGCCATCCTCGGGATCCACAATCCAGGAGGTGCGAAATTCCCCATCAATCATCGCCAGGCGGTCGCCGGCATCCCCCCAAAACGAGTTATAGCCGCCGACACTGGCGCCTTGGCTGGGCGGCGGTGCGTTGGGATCGGTGGGCTCCAGGCCGCGCGCGGCGCGAGCCGCCTGCATTTTCTCGATCTCTAGCGCCTCGTCAGGTGTGATGACGTTGGACTCGTAGCGACTGGGACGAATGAGCCGCGTCAGGCTGACGTTGGTCCATACACCCTGCAAATCCGGCGTACCATCGGGCATGCGAGGTGGCTCATAACGCTTCTCCGCGGTGCAGGCCCCGATCACCAGGGCGATAGAAGTTAATGCAGTAAGCATTTTAAGGTTAAGCATGGTGCCCCCGTCTTCAGCAATCGTGTAATAACAGTGCCAACCGTTGCGGCGCGATAGCCTCAAGGATCGTTCGCACGATCAGCCCCATCCGCCCAAAAGCCCAATTGTAGCTTATTTCCCAACTAGGCGGCCGGGAAGGTCGGGCGTTCCGTCAGTCCACCGTTACCAGGTGGTCCAGAACTGGCCGCTACGCCGCCCGCGAACGGCCGAGGCCTGACCCGGACTGGCTGTTTCGGTCACCAGCTTGCAACTACCGTCGGGCAGAATTCACCGTCCAACTCACACCCGCGTACCGTATACTCCGCCCCGCTGACGACGCCCGACCTAAGCCCTAAAAACAAGTACGACAATGACAGCTGAACCCCGCTACATACGGCACTCTCAAATCGCGTTTCTTTACGACAATATGATCCGCGATGTGATCATCCTGATACTCGGTGCGTCAGGCGTAACGGTTCTGTTGTATTTCGTGGTCGACCGCGGCCAACTGCTTGGCTGGTATGCGGCAATGTGCATACTGGCAACGGTTAGATTGCTACTGCTTTACGGTTACCGCCAACGGCACCCCGACATTAACGATCAGCTTTGGGCGCGGGCCTACACATTGTCGATGTTTGTGCTCAGTTTGGCGTGGAGTTATACACTCGTTATGACACTGCCGCCCGTGCCACTCGACTATGCATTTGCCATGCAAACGATCTTGACCGGCACGTGTATCCTGGCGCTGTACCAATTGTATTATCACCCCACCACCTGCTTCGCGTTTATGTTCCCTCTTTCCGTTAGCTGGACTGCGATTCAGTTCTATCGAGCAACACCGGCCAGCATTGCCCTCGGCGTCATGTCTCTCGGTTTTTTTGTGACAATGATTGTTGTCGCCATTACCGCCAGATCGTATACGGCGGAAAAACTCGAACTAAAAGCCGACGTCGAACAGCAAAAAGACAACGCGGAAAAAGCCAACCTCGCAAAATCGAAGTTTTTGGCTGCGGCCAGTCACGACTTACGTCAGCCCCTATACGCCATGGCACTGTTCACAACCTTGTTGCAGGAAAAAATCAAGGGCTCGAGCACTGAGTCCATCGTTAACAGTCTCGCTCAATCACTCGGCTCGCTGGAAAGACTTCTGGATGCGCTGTTGGACGTTTCCAAGCTGGACGCCGGCAGCGTGGAACCCCACTTCGGTCATGTTGATATACAGCCCCTGCTTAACTCACTTGGCCGGGAATTCAAGCGCCTCGCGGAAGAAAAAGGCCTTGCGCTCGAAGTTGAAGTACACAAGAGCCTGGTCTACACCGACCCGGTTCTACTTGAGCTGGTGCTGCGAAATCTGATAAACAACGCCGTTCGGTATACCGATAGCGGTAAGATAACAGTAACCGCCGCGAGCAATTCCAACGAACTTGAGATTCTTGTTAAAGACACCGGCATGGGTATAGCACCGGAAGCGCAGGAAACGATATTCGACGAATTCGTTCAACTACATAACCCACAACGCAACAGAAGCAAGGGCCTGGGCCTGGGTCTTTCCATTGTTCGGCGGATTACTCGACTGCTCGACGGCCGACTGGAATTACACTCCGAGCCGGGAGTGGGCTCGAAATTTTCGCTCTTTTTGCCGCCCGGCAATCCCCAGCTGCTTACAAAAAACACCATTGACATCAGCCCACCGACTTCCGATATTTCACAGTTGTCCGTCTGGGTCTTCGAGGACGATGCCGAAGTGCGCCACGCACTGATGTCGCTGCTGGAAAATTGGGGTTGTCGCGTCACATCCTTTGACGGCAAGCAATCCTTACATACGCACTTAAATAAAAACCCGTCCGCACCTCACGTGGTACTCGCGGATTACATGCTCGGCGAAGACTACACCGGCAAAGATGCCATCCAGCAGATGCTGAACCATTTCGGCGAAGAGGTGCCGGCCATCATCATCACCGGCGATACCAATCCGCAGCATATTGAAGCGATCAAAGCCCTCGGCTATCACGTTATGCGCAAGCCGGCTAAACCCGCTCAGTTGAGAGCTTTTTTGGGGTCGATAAAAAAGGACTTACCCCGACAACTGGCGAGTTGTTAATAGACCTCCTACTCACTCCAGCGCAAAATGTGCAAGGGCTCGGCAATGCGGCGTTGCAGCCGCATTCCGAGCCTTTTGGTGAAATATTCGGGCTAGGTTGAAAGGCCGCGTAGCCAAGCGAGGAATAGAAAGAAAAGGCCTAACTCGGTGCTGCCGCCGCCACTACCGTCACTGTCGTCACCCGAGTCACCACCGGTGCCATCGTCATCATCGCCACCTGTACCGTCATCGGCGCCATCGTCGCCATCACCTGTGCCGTCATCAGCGCCGTCATCAACATCACCATCGTCATCAGACCCGTCGCCGCCGTCTTGCTCATCCGAGTCGTCGATGGAACCAAGGACAATGGTTTCGTCGTCAGCCGGTGCACTGCCGCGGTCCAACTGCAGCAGATAGGCAATCAGGTCCGCTTCCTGCGTGGCGGTCAGCTCTGTTACGCGAGTATGGGCGTCGGCGTTGGCAAAATCGGCGGGTGACGCCAAGGTGACCTCATCCAATAGCAGCCGCGCGGCGCTGTTCGATGTCATATGGGTAACCACAACGGCGTTTTCGCCGGCGGGCATTTCTAACACAATCCGCGCTTCCCCGAAGTTCACGTCTTGTCCATCCACTTGAGGCAGCTTTGCCAGGGCGACATCGTAATTGAGGGTGCAGGACTGCAGCCCATTAGCACCTAAAAATGTTAGCGCCTAATAATGCCTTCAATGACTAGCCTTCCTTCGGCATGTCCCGCTCTACGATCCAAACCGCTTCCGTTCGGTTTTTCGCACCTAGCGCTTTTAGCACCATGGAAACATGGACTTTGACCGTTCCCTCGGTACAACCGAGGACCTGTGCTATTTCCCTGTTCGTCAAGCCTCGGGTAATCAAACCCAATACGTGAAGTTGGCGAGGCGTTAAGTTGTATCTTTGGGTGAGGGCAGCTTCAAGCGGTTTAGCAAGCGGCGCATCGTTTTCTTCTGTTTCTCCCGACTTCCAAGGCTCCACGGAACAGTATACCTCCCCGGCCAATACAAGCTGCAAAGCCTTGTGCATTTCCTCCACGGGAGCCGCTTTACTGACAAAACCCAAGGCGCCAGCCTCCATTACTCGTTGGATCGTAGGCCCGTGATCGCAGGCGGATATCACCACCACCGGACAAAGCGGAAATGAATGCATGAACAGCTTTAAACTTCCGATTCCCTGAGAATCTGGCATGTAAAGGTCTAGAATTGCGAGGTCGGGAGAGGATTCGCGAGCTATTGCAAAACCTTCTTCGACCGTACTTGCAAGCTCAATTTCAATCTGATCCATGAGAGGAACCAGAACCTGCTTGAGGCCCTCGGCAAAAAGCTTATGGTCATCGATTATTAGTATTTTCATAGTGTCCCGGAGGTGCAACTTGCGTTATTAATTATTAACCCTACCGCAATGTAAGTCGGACGGCACATGAATGTGCCGCCACGGCCACAGCCAACGTAAGCCCTGAGAATCCAGCCATTTCGCGCGACCGGGCCATATGCCCCTCACGATTTGGTTGCATGGCGACACGTCGGGCTCACCCCCGGCGCGGTCGCGTCTCCTCTGAGCCGGTCTCGACCAGAGGGGGCCGGAACGGAGCAAGCGTTGTTGAATCAGACAGCCCGAGCCTATTCCTCCGCTGCCTCACGCTCTTCCCGGCGGGCACCGCCGAGGATGTTGGGCAGCGCGTAATTGCCTTCGTGGCACGCGTACTCGTAAACCGGTCCGTCCGTGGCATTGAATACCATTTCGGCCCGCCAGGGTTGGCGATAGATATCGGGATCCTCGACTTCAAACTGGTAGAACATCTCGGTATCGGAGATGCGCGTCAAGCGCTCCGTTACCACCGCGTCGGGGGAAATGTAAAAGGACGAAGCAAAAAACAAACGCAGCTCTTCACCTGGATTAAAGTTGGTGGTCTCAATCACCAATGTGTCGTCTTCCCACCAGCCAATGGAGTCACCCAGCCAGGGTCTCATGGAGTCCGGGCGGTGCTCGCCATTCATGCGAATAATCCGGGCGTCGTGGTTCATTTCCACCAGGATCATGACGGTGTCCGGACCCTGTACAATCTGGTAGTTGTTATTGTACATGACGTTGAGCATCGGCGGCCCGCCGGTGGATCCAAAGCCGATAATACAACGTTCGGGCATGGCGCGAATTTCCGGTCCGTCAAAGTTATTGCGAGCCTCGTCTCGCTTACGCTCGAAAATTTCCAGGCCTTCCTTGCGGTAGGGTAACTGTCCGTCCGCCGGATCCACAATCCAGGAGGTACGGTACTCGCCATTGATCATCGCGAGTCGGCTGCCGGCATCGGCCCAGAAGCTGTTGTAGCCGCCGACACCGCCACCGCTGGTGGGCGGCGGCGCGTTGGGATCGGTCGGTTGCAAACCGCGTCGCGCTCGCTCGGCCGTCATTTGCTCGATTCGCTGCGCTTCTTCGGGGCTTACGGTGAGGGAGTCGTAGCGGCTGGGACGAGTGAGGCTGGTGAGACTCACGTTGGTCCACACGCCTTGCAAATCGGGTTTGCCATCCGCTAGGCGAGGCGGTTCATAATCCGTTGAGTTGATGCAACCTCCCAGTGCCAGGGACGCCAGCATGAGTGCAAAAATAGTTCTATTAATAGTGAGCATAGTGGGCAGCCCTGATGGATGTAGGTCGAGCACGATAATGACATGCACGATTTTTTATGGATTTATTAACCCGGCAATTAAGATTACCGCGCGGTACAGAGACGTACCGCCGCTGGCCATAGGCCAGCGCGAGCCCTTAAAATATCAGCAAGTTCGCGTATTTGCGCCAATATTTCAAGGGCGACAATCAAATAGACCAGGGACGATCTATTTGATTGCCAGGTTAATAGAAAGGCTGAAAGCATAAATAAGCCGCCTACAAAAGTATAGCGAGAAGTGTTTAGAAGCGTAACCAGCAGGTCACGAGCTGGTGAACCTGGCGGGCGATGCAGTTACCACCCGGCTTATTCAGCGGGCAACAACACGGTGAGTTCCTCTATACTGATATCGTAGGTGCCTTCCGCCAGCGTTTTCGCTATCTTGACCGGCTTATCGGAGTTGCCGCAGCTATAGTCGACCAGGCTGACAACGGGATAGGAATCGTAGGACTTCTTGTCAGGGCCCAGGAGCAGCAGCACATTGGGCCGCAGGCGCAGCCCGGGGTTTTGGGAGATGACTACGCCGACCTCGCCGCTACTCAGTTCGACCAACGATCCGGTGGGATAGGTAGAGATGGCTTGGATAAAGTGCTTGACCAGCGCTTCCGAAAAATAATGCCCCTGTTGCTGATACAACATGTAAACGGCGTTCGAGGACGACACAGCCTGGGCATAGGGGCGCGGCGTGGTTACCGACACGTAAAAATCGACAATGCCGGCGATCTGTCCCAGCAGGGGAATGCTGTCCCCTTTTAGGACCGCGGGGTAGCCGCTACCATCCAGGCGTTCGTGGTGGGTACGGACGATGTCCAGCACTTCGGGTGAAACGTCGGCAGCTTCCGAAAGAATGCGCACGCCGTGCTCCACATGGGTTTTCATTATCGCCCACTCGTCATCCGTCAACTTATCCGTTTTGTTCAATATCTCTGCAGGCAGCGCCGTCTTGCCAATGTCCATGACCAAGGCACCCGTCGCCAGGGCATTTAACTTTTCTTTTTCCAGCCCCAGTTCGCGGCCCAGAGTCGCTGCCCATACCGACGCATTGAGTGCATCCCGATAGAAAAATGAATCGAACTTCTTGATTCGGTTCAACCAGATATAGGCGTCGGGGTTACGCTCAATACTTTCGATCATGACATCGACCGATTTCTCGACCATGTTTAGCTTCAATTCATTTTTTTCCAGCAGCATGGATTCCACGTCCCACAAGACACTGACAAGTTCGTCATGGGATTGGTGGACAGCCTGCACCTCCTCCCGGGCCGAGGTCGTGGTTTGGTACTTTTTCTTGCCGACCAGATCAGCTGGTAGACTACCCCGCCGACCGGCGGGTACGGCGCTGATCTCGATTTCCTCGTCCGGCACCATGATGTAGACATGCCGACACTGCTTCTTCAGCTCCTCGATTTCCGAGAGGTCTCTGACCGGGAAGCCTTGAAACAGGAAGGGCGTTTCGTTCCAAGGCCGATCCAGCCTGGACACATACATGCCGATTTCCACTTCCGCGGCATCAATTTTCTTTACTGGCATTGAAGGGTGTCTCCGTGGGATGCCAAACCGGAATAACTTGCATGCCCGGAATATCGCATTGACTACTTTCGACCATGGGTCGAGTCCAAACAGCGCGCAACCATATCTTGCAAGGCTGCCTGTTATTAAAATATAGCAGTAACTGTTTGGATTTGGAGAGCAGTATGAAAATAGCAGTGGCAAGTCACCTTTCTGGCAGCGGAAACCGGCCAAGCCGCTAACTGACTGAATTAAATGAATTTATTCCCATTCCAGCCGATGTGGCGCCCCCAGCCCCACCTTGTCGTGATCTTGCCTAATACCGGATTCGGCCTGTCGGTCGTATCCGTAACTATCTATGAGCAGTCCATGATTGGCGTACAAGGGCTATTCAAGCCGAACTACAGATACCCGAATACATGTTCACGACTTTCGCAACAGACCGGTTGGCGTTGTGCTGATGTCCTGGACTCATGATATCCTGCCCTTCGGTTGAAGCACCTGTCTGGAGGTCGGTCACCAAGCGCTTCGACATCGAAATTAACTAATGAAAGCCAAGCTGCCCTTACCAAGTCCATTGTGCGGACAACTCACTATGAAACAGCCGGCTAAGCCAATTTTCATCACGACCCTAATCTTTCTTCTGCCCGCCTTGAACCCAGCTCTGGCACAGACAACCTACGACAACTACAAGGGATCCAAAACCAGCTTCGGCCATCCCGACATCGGCGGCTTCTGGACCAACGTCACGATGACCAAGCTGACCAGGCCCGAGGAATTCGGCAGTCGCTTGGTGTATACCGAACAGGAGGTAGCCGAGATCGAAGGCCGCGCGAGGATTGAGGAAGTGGAAGCCGCGCGTCCCGTGGATCCCAACGCACCAGCAGAATTCCGCCACGACTCCAGTGTCGCGTTGCGCCCGGAGTTCGCGGCGGCGGGCGGCGCTACCGGTTTTTACGACCGCGTTTGGCTCGATCCCGGCTCGCGAATCATGAGAGTTGGCGGGGAACCCCGCACCGCGATATTAACCACCCCCGATGGTCAGAGCCCGGAACCCAAGGAAAGCGCACAATCATACCTTAGCCGCCGACCAGGACGCGGCTACGACAGTCATGAAACCCGCCCGCTCGGCGAACGATGCATCATCGGCTTCGGCCGCAACGGTGGCCCGCCCATGTACGCCAATGGTTTCTACAACAACAACTACCAGATTGTACAAACACCCGATCACGTGGCGATACTGGTGGAAATGATTCACGACGTCCGCATTGTCCGGCTCAACAGTGAGCATCGCACCGATGGGGTGAGGCCCTGGTTTGGCGATTCCATTGGCTGGTGGGAAGATAACACCTTGGTGGTTGAAACCACTCACATCCCCGAAGCACAAGCCTTTTACGGCGCGTGGCTACATCTCACCGTCACCGAACGCTTTACCCGCGTGGCGGCAAATCGCCTGCACTACCGATTTACCGTGGAGGACCCCACCATTTGGGAATCGTCCTGGGGCGGGGAATACGAATTTTCCACCCTAGACGGCGAAATCTACGAATACGCCTGCCACGAAGGCAATTACGCCCTACCCGGCATCCTAAAGGGCGCGCGGGTTGAGGAGGAAGACGAATAACTTACCGCACGCCTGGAGACAGGTACCGACATCAGATGTACGTTAGCTCGCACGAGCGGTAGTACCGGTTAGTGTAGTAACGCCGACCGCCGCGGACCTGTGGCAATGCATCTTACCCCTCAACTCCCAGCCGCTTTCAGGAAAATATTTAAATATTTATTTGCGAGCTAGCCAGACAGCTAAAATCGAGTTACCCAAGCCGTCAGTCGTTGCCGCCGAGATCAACCCCAAGCCCGAGTGAGTATGGTCTCGTGGCACCAATGACGACATTATTTCGATAGCGTCCTCCCCCGCTATTGCTGGAAATACCGGTGGCAACATACGTAACTACGTTGTCCGTAACGAGACCAGTCGCGGAAAAGGATATTCCGGTACCCGCACTGCCCGAACCGTTTATCATATTCCCGGAAACAACCGCATTCGCCCCAACAAAGGTGCCCCCTACGCCGACGGGCATCACGCCTATACCCGTTGCCGCGTTCGTACGCATTTGAATGGTATTTCGCTCAATGGTTGCCGTTGCCGCATTCACTCTGATTCCGAACCCCACGTTGGCGATTTCATTGTCCCGCACAACGACCGGTCCAGTTGAGTTGTAGATTCCTATACCCGTCGTCGACGTTTGTGTTGCGTCCCCGTCGATCTTGACATTCTCGATCCGCACATTAGACACCCGCACAAGGGTAATGGCTGCCGCGAAACCAGCAATGGTCCCATTCTTGACGGTCAGGTTCCATCCATCGGAAACCACTGAGTAAATACCGAACGTTTGAGCATCGGGCTGACCAGCACGAACGCTCCGCAGTGCATAGCCATTCAAATCGATCGTGACATCGTTGGCTTGAATAGAGATTCCATTCTGGCTTACTAACGTGTGCTGCGTTAAACAGTAAGTGCCCGGTTCTGTGATGCTGAGAGGCGTTCTCGTTATCGGTACGCAATTCGGCGCGGCTGCCTGAGCGAAGGCAAACGTTGGCCCGAACATTGAGGTGGTTACAATCAGATGCAGCAGAAATATTTTGACTAGTTTTGAATATTCGTTCGTCGACATGTTTGCTCCCCAGGTATTTATCAGAAATACGATCACCGACGGGATCGATCGTTGCCTCAGTTGATTTGTCAACGCGGCACCCATGACCACCGATGCGCATCGCTGGACGGTGGCCGATTCTAACAGGAGTTAGAAGAGATCAATATTTGTCCTATGGCATATAACTTTCGTAAGTAGTCGGTATAACCGGGCTTGCGTCGGTTGGTGTATCAACCAACATCGTCATCGGATTCCGCGGGCGCCTCCTGGCGACGACCCCTAACCCGGAAATTTACCAAAAAGCGAAAGGCAGAACCGTGCCGAAAAGCGGCGTTGGCTAAACCCCTCCAATCCCTCAGCTTGCAGACGTTCTCATTCAAAAGGCTGCTCGCTCGCCTGCGTATAGTGACGAATCCAGGCCAGCCCAATACCCAGGTGATTTTGCAAGCAAATTGCTCATTATTCCGTCAGCTCAGATTTTCAATCCCCCGGATGTCCCAGATCGACGCCGGTGGCTCCCAATCCGGCGGGACAGTCTGTGGAATTCGATCACTATATACAGTACGCTTGGATTGCTAATAAAAGCTCGTTTTTCTCAAAATAGTGACTCCCAACAGGTGAAAGCTATGTCCAGACTGAATCTCCGAATTCTCATCGGGTTAATGATCACCGCGTTTCTGGTTGCTTGTAGCGATCCAGGCGGCACGCCTCAACAAGGCACCTCATCTGAGCCCACGCCCGACGGCGAAGCCGGCAGCATGCCGGCTGCCGAAACAATAGGCGATGTTGTCGAAACCCAATTGGGCGCCGTCCGTGGCGAAACCGTGTCCGAAGTGGGTGTGTCGGCGCGCATATTCCGTGGCATTCCCTATGCCGCACCGCCGCTCGGTGAGCTGCGTTGGCAGCCGCCACAGCCGGCTGAATCGTGGGACGGCGTGCGCGACGCCGTTGAGTGGCCCAACCGCTGTCCCCAAGGCGAAAGCAGCATGGGCGCCGGCGGCCCCATCAGCGAAGATTGTCTATATCTGAACGTGGTCACGGCTGCCGAGAGCGCCGACGACCGGCGCCCGGTCATGGTGTTTTTCCACGGCGGCGGGTTGACGTCCGGCACGGGCAATTCCACCACCTATAACCACCCCATGCTGCCCAGCAAGGGCGTCGTGCTGGTTACCGTGAACAGCCGGCTGGGGCCCATTGGCTATCTGGCCCACCCGGCACTGTCAGCCGAATCGGAACACGGCGTTTCCGGCAACTACGGCACGCTGGACCTTAAAGCCTCCCTGGAATGGGTTCAGGCCAACATCCAGGCCTTCGGCGGCGATCCGAGCAATGTCACCATCTTTGGCGAATCCGGTGGCGGCACCAAAACCATCTCGCAAATGGCCACGCCGCTGGCCGCAGGTCTCTTCCACAAGGCGATTGTCGAAAGCGGCTCCGCCCTGGTCTCGCCGGAGCGGGTCACCATGCTGGAGGAAGCCGAAGCCACTGGCGAGAAATTGGTAGCGGCATTGGGCATCGATGATGCCGAAAACGTGCTGCCGGCCATGCGCGAGACAAGCTGGGAAGACCTGATTGCCGCCGCGCGCAATGACGAGGTGGGCTTTCGGGCCAATGTCGTGGTGGACGGCCACATCATTCCCGATACCGTTCACAACCTTTTTAAAGAAGGTAAGCAAGCGGATGTTCCCTTGATCGTCGGCGCCAATGAAGGCGAGCGCAGTCTGCAGACCAGCGTGCCGCTGATGGGCAACCTGCACAGCGCTAGCGCTTCGTCACCCACTTACGTCTACAACTTTTCCCACCTGCCGAAAGGCTGGCGAGAGGAGCAGGGCTGCGTGGCCTTCCACGGCCTGGAACTGACTTATGTCTTCGGCGCTGTCCCGATCGGCCTCCAATCGCCGACTACGCTATTCCTCGCCGCTGGCGGTGGCTGTTCGCAAGAGGTACCGGAACACGACGAATTGGACATGACCGTTGCCGATAACGCCGCAACCATCTGGGCCCAATTCGCCAAAACCGGCGATCCCAGCGTCGACGGTTTAGTGGAGTGGCCAACTTACACGGAAGAAAACAACCGCTATCTCGATATCGGCGGTACCCTGGAAGCCAAAACGGGAATCGAGGATGCTTACGTAGCACCGCCGCCTAGAGAATAGCTGGGCGCCCCAAAAAAAGGAGCGGAGCATCAATACATTAGTATTTTTTCTCCGCCCCTTTTTTGGCTAACGTTGAATCGTTCTGCTTTAATCAAAGCCTACAGCTTATTCATGTGTCAATCACAGGTTGGGCAGGCAACCCAATTATTCAATCTTCAAACCTCTTTCTGTTCTTCGCGCCAGTCAGTGCTTTAAAGCATCAATCATTGGCTTGAAATTCAGCATGAATTTCCAATTCAATATCGTCACCAACGCCAAAAGACACCATGTTGTCTGCACCAAAATCGGATCGTTTAAACACGGTGCTCGCCGCAAAACCGAGGGTGAATTTTCTCGTTAAAAAATTGCGGCCTCCCCCGTTGAAAGCAACCTCTAGCATTACCGGTGCTGTAACACCGTGGAACGTCAGGTCGCCTTCAAAGGTAAATGTGTTTTCTCCAGTTGACTCGACAAAACGAGTTGTCCGGAACACCGCTTGGGGAAAGTTCTCCACGTCCAGCCAGTCTGAACCGCGGAGATCTTCCGCAAATTCAGGATTATCCACATCGATTGAGGTCATATCGATAACGGCTTCCAGACTGGAATTGGCAATATCCTCGGGATCAAAATCCAAAGTGGCATCGAAATCGTTGAAACGGCCAATATAGGAAGAAAAACCCAGATGATTCACTTTAAACAATAGAGCTGCGTGATCTTTATCCAACGAGTATGCACCGGATCGCATCTCCACAACTTCAGTTTTGAAATCGGGGGTGAGCACACGATCGCAGGAAAGCAATAATGTCGAACAGGCTAATATCAGCGCATACACGCCGCATCTCTTACGTGATTCGAAAAGCATTGGTTATACCTTCTGACAAGAAAGTTATTTTATTTCTAACCCGCAAACAAAGATAGTCGGATTAACAACGCGTTACAGGGATTTTGCCACCCCATTACTGCTGGGCGGCGTAAACGTCCACTTCGATGACCACTTCGTTTGGGATCTCGGCGGTGTTCGCCCAGTAGCCCTGACCCACGCCGTACTTGAGTCGCTCTACCGTCACTTCACTGGTTAGGTGAAACCGCACTTGACCGTCATACACTTCCACCTCGAGATCAAACGGAAAAGTGATCGGGTGGGCCTGGTCGCGGATGGTCAGTGTGCCGTCGGAGGCAAAAGAAGTCGCCGATAGCAAGCGGCATTTTTCAGCCTTGAACGTGGCGGTGGGAAATTGATCCACATCGAACAATTCAATATCGAGCAGATAATCCTTAACCTCGGCGGAGTCGACTTCGATATCGCCAATCGGGATAGTGACGTCGAATTTACAGGAGCCAGGCTTCATGGGATCGATCTCGAAGACGGCTTCCACATTTTTAAATTCGCCCTGGTAGGGAGTGCCTTTGTATGAATACTTGAAGAAAACGCGGGATTCGTTCGGGTCAAGCACCCAGGTGGCGGCGTGGGCGTGCACGCCGGCGAGCAGTAACAGCGACGCAAGCGCCGTTCGGTAAAGAGGCGCCCGCGGCGTTTGGCTAAAGATGCTTTGCATGGTAATTCCAACTCCTGATAATTAAGTTACCGTGGGGTGAAAATTTAATTAGGGTAATGCATAGGCCACCAGCTCCGTGGGCTTGCCACTACCACTGACAAACATGGCGATGTATTGCTTGCCATCGTGCTCGTAGGTCATCGGCACCCCCGATTGGGTATTGGGCAACTCGATTCTCGCGACGATTTCGCCGGTTTTCTTGTCGTGAGCATACAAGGTGGGACCACCGCCGGAGCCTTCGCCAACAAACAGCAAGGTTTTGGTCAACACAATGCCAGAACGGGTCGGCACACCGGTGCGGGGAATATCGACGCCCTTCAGCGCTTTATGATTGGCGATACGTTCCGGCGTATCGGCGTTGGCGACCTGCCAAAGATGATCGCCGTTGTTCATATCGATTGCGGTGATACGGCCGTAAGGCGGCTTGACGATGTCCAGGCCCTGAACCCGCGGCGTGCGCACACCGAAGGCCATGCTGTAAGCCACGTCCGAATTTTCATCTTTTTCCACCGATAAAACCGACACAGCCGTTCTCGAAGGAACATACAGGACCCCGGTTTCCGGATCGAGGGCCGAGCCCTCCCAGTTGGCGCCACCTGTTGCAGAGGGCAGACTCAAAACACCAACCGTACCGTCATCGGCGTTCTTTAACGACGGTGGCGTGAACAGGTTCGGACTCAAACGAAATGGTTTAATTGCCTCGAGAGCCTCGGCGTGAAGTTCCGGAGTAAAGTCAATCAGATCCTCTTCGGTGAAACCTTGGCGATCATAGGGAGCCGGCTTAGTGGGAAAGGGTTGAGTGGGCGAGTACCATTCGCCGGGCACGTCACCGGCGGGAACCGGTTTGTCTTCAATCGGCCAAATGGGTTCGCCGGTTTTGCGGTCGAAGGTATAAACCCAATTTTGCTTGGTCACTTGCATGACGATCTTGCGACCATTGGGCAAATCGGCCAACACGGGCGCAGCCGGATTGTCCCAATCCCAAATATCGTGATGGATAATTTGGTAATACCATTTGCGCTCACCGGTTTTGATGTCCAAAGCCACCAAGGCATTGGCGAATAGATTGGCTCCAGGGCGATCGCCGCCGTAGCGGTCGCCGGTTGCCGATTCGACCGGTAGATAAACCAGACCCAGTTCCGGGTCCCCCGCCATCGGTGCCCAGACCCCCGCATTACCAGTGTATTCTTCCGAACCGTTTAACCAGGTATCAGATCCAAATTCACCAGCCTTGGGAATGGTGTGAAAAGTCCACAGATGCTTGCCCGTGCGGGCATCGTAGCCACGCACATCGCCTTTGACGTTGTACTTGGACCGCGGTCGCATGCCTACCCGGTGGGCCGGCCCCACCACAACGACGTTATTCATGATAAAGGGCGGCATGGAGGAGCCAATATCGATGTCATCAAAACGGTCAGCGTTGCGCAGGCCCTTGAATAGATCCACTCGACCGTTATCGCCAAACTTTGAATCAGGAATGCCGGTTTCGGCATCCAGCGATACCAGTTGAAAGCCGGGCGTGATGGTCAAAATGCGCTGCTTGTCACCGTCACGCCAAAAGGCCACGCCACGGCCGGCGCCCTTGCGCGGTGCGTTGTCGTATCTTTCACCTTCTCGGGGACGCCACATCCACAACAGTTGTCCGTTGGTGGCATCCAGCGCCAACACATTGCGCGTGTTACCCGCCGTGGCGTATAGCACACCGTCCACCTCTATCGGCGTGGAGGTATTGTTGAACTCGGGAGAAGGGCCGAATTTTTCCGTCGCAAAGCGCCAAGCGATCTCTAAAGAACCGACGTTTTCCGCGTTGATCTGATCCAGCGGCGAATAGCTCTGGGCCGCCATGTTGCCATTGTAATCCGGCCAATCGCCGGCAGAAACATCCGTGCCCGACTGGCTCCGCACCGCAGGCGCAAAAATAAGAACCCCGACACTCACGATGAATGACGAAATCAATCGTTTTGTTGTTATCATCCTGGACTCTCCCGATATCATGTCTTTAATTCGTTCGTTCGCACCCGCAAACACAAGTAGGCGCATAAGTGATTGCGACTGCGGGGCCTGAAAAACTTGCGAGCCACGCTGCAGGTAGGCGGTAGCGGCCCAGGCGCGAAGCTGGTCGGCGCCTAGTGAGACGGTCTCTCACAAGAATTGAACTCAACGCCTCCACGCTTGAACTCCTGAACACCCGACATCGCTTTGAAACTGACACATCATTGCCAGTGGTGCCTGATAATAACAGGGCCCAGTACCTTTTAACCATTCCAGCATCTTTTGACCACCGTGTCATCGGCTGGAATATGGAATAGTACCGGCTTTTCCGTGATCACGAAACAGTCAAGCCCAGCGCTGCAAAGCGAACTACGGGGCTATTTACATTTCTATACTTTTGGGATCATTAATTATCTGTCCGCGATTGTTGAGACAACTGGCTCATCACCAAAACTGTATCCCGCAGGGAGAGGTCATCGTCCAAAAAAGAAAAAGCCCAGTTAATTTCCCAACTGGCCTTTTGCAATTGATGCCTGACTAATTTGCCCGGAGCACTCAATCCGCCGGGAGCGAGGGCAGCTTTCGCTGGCGGTAGCCAAGCTACAGGGACGTAGCTTGTCCAATTAGGGCGCCGGAGGAACGACGGCGGGTCGAAGACCCGAGGCGCAGGGATGCGCCGAGTCACCATGACCGTACCCCGCAGGAATAGGTCATCGTCATGAATAGAAAAACCCTCGTTGGTTTCCCAACTGGCCTTTTGCATTTAAATGCCTGACGATGACCTACTCTCACATGGGACAAAACGGCAGGAGAGCCGTTTTGCACAGCCGATAGGCTGCCCGCAGGGCGAAGGCCATGGACAAATCTGACTGGATCAGATTTGGGCAGCTTCACGCTGGCCGCAGGCCGAGCCACACGGATGTGGCCCATCACCATGACCGTACCTCGCAGTGGTAGGTCATCGTCATAAATAGAAAAGCCCCTGTTGGTTTCCCAACTGGGGCTTTTCATTTGATGCCTGACAAATTTGCCCAGAGCAAATTTGGGCGCCGGAGGAACGACGGCGGGCCGAAGGCCTGGGCCACAGGGATGTGGCCCATCACCATGACCGTACCGCGCAGCGGTAGGTCATCGTCATAAAAGAAAAAGGCCAGTTGGTTTCCCAACTGGGCTTTTGCATTTAAATGCCTGACGATGACCTACTCTCACATGGGGAGACCCCACACTACCATCGGCGC
>JBBDIU010000071.1:12929-27779 GCA_040880205.1 Cellvibrionaceae bacterium | reverse complement strand
TCTTTTATTTCCTATGGCAGCACCCAGTGGATTCCCACCTTTCTAGGCCGCACCTACGGTTATGCCATGCGCGATGCGGGCATACATTACGGCTACATAGTAATGGGTTTTGGTACCGCCGGGATTATTTTTGGCGGTTGGCTTGCCGGTTGGTTGATGCAACGCGGCTACAAGGATGCAAAAATGCGTGCCGCGCTTTGCGCCGCAATCGGGCATATTCCGCTAGGCATTTTGTTTCCCCTCATGCCCACGGCCGAATGGGCTCTGATATTCTTGTGTGGTGCCGTATTTACCGCCGCCATGCCGTTCGGCGTCGGTCCGGCGGCGATTCAGGAGATGATGCCAAACCGCATGCGCGCCCAGGCGTCCGCGGTTTATCTGTTCGTTCTGAACCTGATCGGTTTGGGCCTGGGGCCGACCGCGGTAGCGCTTAGTACCGACTATATATTCCGCGACGAAAACAGCCTCTATATGTCGCTTGTTCTGGTTAGCACGGTGTTTGGTATTGCCGCGTCGATCTTATTATATATGGGCATGCGACATTTTCGCGCCAGTATCGATCATTTAAAAGAATGGCAAAAAACCTAAGGGCTCGGGAGTGGGAAGTGGGGAGTGGGGAGTGGGAAGTCGGGCGCGCGTGGCGCGCTGTGATTTCCTACTCTCTACTTCAGTTTTGAAAGAGGAATTTTGAACGTGGAAATTAATACCTAAAGATTTTTAAGTTCAGAGAGGTCGTGCCAAAATATTTTTCACCTTTCACCTTTCACCTTTCACCTTTCACCTTTCACCTTTCACCTTTCACCTTCCACCTTTTTCACTAATTTTCACTCAATAAACCAGCCACCATACAAACAAGCTAGCCAATATGAAACCGAAAACCGCCCGCCACAATGGCGCAATGCGGTTGGTTTCGGTGGTGATAACGGGTGTTTTGCCGGTGATCATGGGTGAGATGAGGTTAATCTTTTTGTACAGCAGATAAAAGAACGCAGCGGTAATATGCAGGGTAATGAAGGCGAGCAGTACGTTAAAAAAATCTTCGTGGGTTTCCGCCGCCCAGCGGCCGGTATCGTAGCTGACTTTGTAGGATAGGGGACCGGAAGCGAGGCCGTCAACATCTTCGGAAAACAAGCCGAGTAGCACCTGCGTCAATACCAGCCCCAGCAACAATACCGTGCTCCACCCGGCCAGGGGGTTGTGGCCAAAAACCGGTTTGCTGGACTGGGAAAACAATTGACTCGTGTATCGCCATACAACTTTCGGACCGCGCACGAAGTGGCCGAAACGCGCGGTGGTGCTGCCGAACAGGCCCCAGTACACACGAAACAATATGAGTACTAACAGGGCATAGCCGGACCAGGTATGCCACTGCAACAGATCGTTCTCCGACGTCCACCAGGAAAATGCGATCAGCACCACCAGCAGCCAATGCGTAACGCGGACCGGCAGATCCCATACGATTTGTTTATCGATTTGTTCGCTCATCCGCGGGACCGTTCAATCGTCATCAACGCGGTAGGTATCGTGGCAGTTCTTGCAGGCCCCGCCCAAGCTTTGAACACCGCCCATTATGGCTGAAGCGTCACCGCTGCTCGCCAAGGTTGCGAACTTGCCGGATTCCTCCACCAATCGGCTGGCTGCTGCATTGAAGCCGTCCTTGTCCTGCCAGATTTCCGCCTTGGCTTCCGTTTCGATGCCGGTTTCCGGCCCGGTACCTTCGGGAAACCAGGTGTGTAATTCCTGAGCGAGGGTGTTGATGGTTTGCGCGGAGGTGGCAATGATCGCCATATCCGCGTTGCCTGAACGCAGCTGATCGCGAATTGCTTTGAAGGATTCGCCAATCGTTTCAAAGTTCTCGTGGCGCTCATGCATCAGTTGCTCGGGATCATTGGTTTGGGCAAAGTTACTGGCACTGAACAGCACGACGGCGCTCACGCTGAATACACTACAGTACTTGATAACGGACATATCGACTCCTTTGTTATTTCAATTTTGCTGCCTCTATGGTCTTTGCAGGGCGTGCATCATCTGCTATTCGCCCGGGGTCGGCCCTCCTCGGAGCAGATCCACGGTATCGGCGATGAATCATTGTCGCTAAGCCCGGCGGGACATGCAAGATCCCGACAGGCATACTGGTGAGCACGTGGCCATGGCCGAGCTAAGGAGAGGTCGCGTATAATTGCCACCTTTCGCGGCACCCACAGTGAGCCAAACCCATGAACCATGTACCGCAACCGCAACACAACCGTCAGCTAGCCGTTTGGTTGCTGGTCTGCGCCTTCGTTCTTTTTTGCATGATCGTATTGGGCGGCGTGACCCGGCTTACCGGTTCCGGTTTGTCCATGGTGGAATGGAAGCCTTTAATGGGTGCGATCCCGCCACTGAGCGATGCCCAGTGGCAGGAAACCTTCGATAAGTACAAGCAGTTTCCCGAGTACCAGCAGGTTAACCGCGGCATGGACCTGGCGGGCTTCAAGAGGATTTTTGCCTACGAATACGCCCACCGGCTGTTGGGCCGCATCATTGGCCTGATTTTCTTTGTTCCCATGGTATTTTTCTGGTGGAAGAAGCGGATTCCCGCCGGGTACAAGCCCAAGTTGGTTGCGCTTTTCGGGTTGGGTGCCTTACAGGGGCTATTGGGTTGGTACATGGTCATGAGTGGTCTGGTGGACGTTCCCCGAGTCAGTCAGTATCGGCTGATAGCCCATCTAGGCCTGGCGGTGATCATTTACGGTTACATGCTTTGGGTGGTTTTCGATTTATTGTTTCCCTCCCACGCTGACGCCCGTGCCGGTTCCCGATTGAAAAGGGTTTCGTTCGCGTTAAGCGGCCTGCTATTCGTGATGATTCTTTCCGGTGGATTGGTATCGGGTATCCATGCCGGCTTTGTCTACAATACCTTTCCCTTGATGAATGGTCACTTCTTCCCACCGGGGCTGTACGGTTTGACGCCGACCTGGACGTCGATCTTCCAGGATATTACCACCGTACAATTTAACCATCGCATACTGGCGTACCTGTTGACTGTTTCGATCCTCGGCTTTGCCATCGCGGTTTTGCGAGCTGGTGTGGATGGTCGAACGAAGGCGGGTATTTTCGCCATGTTAGCAATGCTGGTGGTGCAGGTGAGCCTGGGCATCAGCACCCTCTTGTTGGTCGTTCCCATACCTCTGGCGGCTGCCCATCAGGGCGGGGCAATTCTATTGTTAACTGCCTCGCTGTACGTCTGCCATTGCTTGAAAAACAACTGAGTCGCCATGGCTCGAGCGAAGCGTTTATGAAACTGAAAAGTATTGTCTCCAGCTTCCGTGCGGAATACCTGTTGCTCATGGCTCTGGCGCTGATATTCAGCGGCATTTGGGGCTTTGTTGAATTGGCCGACGAGGTGATTGAGGGTGAAACCCACGCGGTGGACCAGGCAATCCTACTTGCCATGCGTAATCCCGCCGACCCTACCGATCCCATTGGGCCGCCCTGGGTGGAGGAACTGGGGCGTGACTTTACCGCCCTGGGTGGCGTGGCGGTTCTCGCTTTTATCGCAGTGACCGCTATTGGCCACACTCTACTGCGGCGCAAAGCCAGGGCCGCGCTTTATTTGGCTGTTACGGTCGGTGGCGGCATTTTGCTGAGTACGCTTTTGAAGAGCGGCTTCGATCGACCGCGACCGGAATTAGTGCCGCACGAATCCCTTGTCTATACGGCCAGCTTCCCAAGCGGGCACTCCATGATGGCGGCGGTGGTGTATCTCTCGATCGCTGCCTTGCTAATCCGTCTCGAACCCCGAGCCGTGCTTCGGTTTTACGTGCTGGCAGTGGCTGTTCTCCTGACCATTGCGGTCGGCATAAGCCGGATTTACCTGGGGGTGCACTGGCCAACCGATGTGCTGGCCGGCTGGGCAGCCGGCGCTACATGGGCCATGTTGTGCTGGCTTGGAGCCCGGTTATTGCAACGACGGGGCGACATGGAGACGGAAGGAGCTGACTAAAATTCCATGGATTGATGTTTCTTCCTCCAACATGGATATTCTGTCCCGACTAAGCGCGCAGTGAATCTGACCGACTGCGACAATGCTCGGGTTAGGCAGTGCTCCTCGAGTGTAATGATGTTAACAGAGCTTAACCCGTCCGCCCCCTCCCATACTGGCATTCATTGCTCGATTTTTGGTATTGTTCCGCGCTGACCAGTAAATTCTGAAAAACCATACGAGGCGGAAATCAATAATGCGTTATCTCCTCTCAGTACTGTTGCTCGCCGAATCAATTGCCGCTTTTGCGCAAGCTCCGCAACTGGAGGAGATTGTTACCACTGCCCAGCGGCGGGATCATCAGCTTGATACAGCGGGCAATATTGCCCAGCTCTCCGAGGAAGAATTGGAGAGAATTGGCCATCTACATATTCAGAGCGCATTGGTGCGGGTGCCAGGGGTCAGTTTCCACCAGAACAACGGCCAGGAATATCTGCCGGCTATACGCTCGGCGGTAATGACGGGCGCCGGCGCCTGCGGCGGTTTCCTTACCGCTCAGGACAACATTCCCCTGCGCGCCGCCGGTTTTTG
Organism: Cellvibrionaceae bacterium; assembly: GCA_040880205.1. Classification (GTDB taxonomy): domain Bacteria; phylum Pseudomonadota; class Gammaproteobacteria; order Pseudomonadales; family Cellvibrionaceae; genus WACF01. Next base: position 23,224 of record JBBDIU010000071.1, on the reverse strand, counting down.
CAATGTAAACGAACTATTCGAGGCCTACACCGAGCGGGCGCAGCGTATTGAGGTGATTCGTGGCCCCAGCAACGCCCTGTACGGGTCCAATGCCTTGCACGGGGTAATAAATATCATAATGCCGGCGGTACCCAAGTCGACCGAATCGGGCTTTGGATTGGAGCTGGGGGCAAACGATTATCGCCGCCAGGATGTTTATCACGGTACCAAGCGGGACAAGCACGGGGTGGTGTTTAATCTCACTACTACCCACGATGGTGGTTTTCGCGATGAAGCCTACTACGATCAGCAGAAATTGCAGTTGCGGCACCAAGTAGAGCTGGATAGCTGGGACATTGCGACCACATTTGCCGCCACCAATCTGAATCAGGAGACCGCCGGTTTTATTGAAGGGTACAAGGTCTACGAGGATGATGACCTGATCAAATCCAATCCCAACCCGGAAGCGTATCGCGATGCGCAATCATTCCGGCTCTATTCGCGGCTTGAAAATCGCTTGTCCGATACGCGCACCTTGGTCATTACACCGTACTGGCGCAAAACGGAAATGGACTTTCTGCAACATTTTTTACCGCAGGCACCGCTGGAGGAAAACGGCCAGACGAGTTTTGGCGCAATGCTTACCTGGTATGAAGATCAATCGGATGTGCTTCAATGGATTGTCGGGCTGGACGCGGAAGCCACCGATGGTTATTTGCGGGAAACCCAGGCCGGCTCCACCCAAGGTCCATTTCCCAGCGGTTTGCATTACGATTACCAAGTGGATGCCCTGCAAATTGCACCCTTTGCGCAGTTGAATTGGGTGTTGGCCAATCGTTGGCACCTGAATGCTGGCCTGCGATTTGAGACCATGCGCTATGACTACAACAACAAGATGCTTAGCGGTAACACGCAAGCGGATGGCTCGCCCTGCGCACCGCCTACCGGTTGCCGCTACAGCCGGCCCGCGGACCGAGAGGACGACTTTAATAACGTGTCGCCCCAACTGGGAGTGCTCTACGAGGCGAGCGATAATCACCGCCTGTTCGCCAACGCAGCCAACGGCTTTCGAGCGCCTCAAGCGACGGAGTTGTATCGCTTGCAAGGTGCGCAAGAAGTGGCGCAATTGGATTCCGAGGAAGTACTCAGTTACGAGCTAGGGGCCCGCGGGCGTATTGATGACCTCAGCTACCAGCTCAGCGTGTACTACATGTACAAGGAAAACGTTATCTTTCGCGATACACAACTCAATAATAATCTCGGTGACGGGGAGACTCGACATCAAGGTCTTGAGCTGGAGCTGAATTATCGGTTTGACGATGACTGGAACGTGGGCGTGGTAGCAAACTGGGCGGAACACGAGTATGCCAGCGAACAATCGCTGGGGTCGAATATAAGAGGCAATCAAGAGGATACGGCACCGAAGCACTTCGGTACCGCGCATTTGGGATGGCAGTTTCTACCTAACGCTCGAACGGAATTGGAATGGGTTCACATGGGTCGTTATTACACGGATCCGCAGAATCTCCAGCCCTATGAAGGCCATGACGTTCTCAACTTGCGTACTCAATGGCAGCTCGGAGACAACGTCGAGCTGCGGTTGAATGTTCTAAACCTTACCGACGAAAGATATGCGAAACGCGCTGACTGGAATGGTTTTGCCAACCGATTTCGATATTTCCCCGGTGAGCCGCGGTCTGCGTATTTCAAAGTGAATTTTCGCTTTTAGCGAACACCAAAGGGATTGACCTGGCAGTTGCTACAGGTAATTTAATATGGCTTTCTTATAGTAGGTTAACTGAAGTCTGTTGCGTCGGCTGGCATCCACGTAAAACAGATAAGTCTCTCCGTCGTCAACATCGGGGATTTCTATCCTGAACGAGCCGCGATTAATTTCTACCAACTGGCGGCCCGCCTGTACGGTGACTTCCGCCCGGTATTGATTGTGGCCGACGTATTCGAAAGGGGTGGTGTTTAGCGAGCTGCCGCTGATGGTCAGTTCGGAAAAGCGAGCACCGATGGTCTCTTCTTCCTGCGCCAGGTCTTCGAGTAACGCGGTGTGTTCACGAGCAATTTCCAGCGCATAGGCGTCTTCTTCGGACATTGCAACGGATTCACCCGAGGGCAGCGTGACCAGTTTCACCGGCTCCTCTTCTTCGGCCTCATCGATTATTGTGCTCGCTCTAACTGGATTGTGGCCCACGTAGCTAAGCAGGGATTGCTTGAAATAGTTGGCTTTGAGCTTTGTTCGATCACTGGCGTCCACGATAAACACGTAGACCTCGCCCGCATTTTCCGCGGAGATGTTTGCGCGAAAACGCAAATTATCGATGCGAAAGCGCTGAAACCCGCTTGGTAAGACCACGTCGGCACGGTATTGATTGGCGCCGAGATGGGTAAACAGGGTGCTCTCAATGTCTGAGCCCGTCAATTCCAGGTTGGAGTAGTAAGGACTGGCTTGGGAGCCGGCGGCGATTTGTTCAACTCGCTCCATGGTGGCCCTCGCCATTTCGAAAGCGTCGTAGTCTTGGTCGGACAAGGCCGGAGGCTCGGGATCGGCCTTTATAATCTCGGGTGTGGGAATTGGTGGTGGCAGCGGTGCCGGCGCCGCAATCTTGGGCGGCGGCGTAACAGCGGGTGGAGGGCTGCCTACCTTTTGTACTTGTGGCTGTGCTTCGGTTGTGTCCGCAATGCGGCGGGTTTGTTGAGCCACCCGCTGTTGCAATTGCGCAATATTGGCTTTCGCGTCCGCGATGTCCGCCTGAAGCCCATCCCGATAACGGGTAAGGCGTTCCACCGTGCGATTTTCCCTGTTCAAGCGTCGTTCCGACATCTTCACCGCATGTTCCTGCAAGACGATTTGGCGCTCAAGTTCCGATGAGGAGTCTAGTTTTGCTTCGCTGCGAAGCTTGGCAAGTTCCTGCTCGCCGGTATCAAGTTCCTCTTGGGCTGCTTCCAATTCCACCGTGGCTTCGCTGAGCTTTGGTGGGTAGCTTTCCAGCTCCGCTTCCAACTCGGCGAGGGTTGTTTGTTCTTTGTTGATACTCTGTTGTAAAACGGCGAGTCGCTCCTTTTCCTCGGCAACGCTTGCCGCTAGCACTGAGGGCAAATTAATACAGAAAATCGAGAAAATAAAAATTACCTGAGCAAATCGAGACATCTTACGGACCTTTCCTAACTGACTATCGAGGCTCGCCATTATCCGCACCACCGAATTGATAGCAATACCATAGTGTTATGATAACCCGCCATTAATAAATGTTTACGCAACTTATAGGCGGATGTAAGCAACTGTGATTTACTTATACGTTCAATGCATAGTAAATTACCAAAATAGTGAACCGTTCCATTGCTTATAATCGATTTCACGGCGGCAAGTTAAAGTGACTCAAACACCGGAGAAGCCCGCTTCTGGGTGTGCCCAGAGGAACGGGAACAGGTATCGCTGCTAACATAATTTGCCGCTAACAACAGTATAGAAGGCCAGCCATGAAGCGAATTGATGATATCCAACTGCGAATGATTGAAAGCAGAGGTCTTTCCATGCGTATCGCCGAGCTCGGAGAGGGGCCCCTGGTGTTGATGTTGCACGGTTGGCCGGAATCCTGGTACTCATGGCGCTATCAGATGCGGGCGCTGGCGCAAAGCGGTTACCGGGTTGTGGCTCCGGACATGCCCGGCTATGGAATGACGGATAGCCTGGCGGTGATCGAAGAGTACAACATTATTAACCTGGCGAGTTACGTGGTGGGAATTATCGACGCTCTGGGCGAAAAGCAGGCAATTTTGGTTGGTCACGATTGGGGGGCCGGCGTAGCCTGGTTCACGGTCCAGTTGTATCCCGAACGCTTTTCGGCGCTTATCAATATGAGCGTACCGTTTCGCGAGCATCCATCGGCACCGCCCATGGAAATCTATCGCAAGCGGTTCGGCGACAAATTTTTCTACCAACTGTATTTTCAAAAGCCCGGTGTGGCGGAAGCCGAGTTTGATGCAGACCCGCGTGGAATTTTGAGCCGCTTGCTGTGCTCGCCAGATAGTTTCCGTCACAAGCCGCAAATCGAGGACAAGCGCATGGATGCCGGCGGTTGGATTCCTCGCCTCGGTGAACCCAGGGCATTGCCACTGTGGTTGAGTGAGGCGGACCTGGATTTTTATGTCGAGGAATTCAGCCGCGCGGGTTTTGCCGGCGGCATTAACTACTATCGAAACATTGACCGAAACTGGGAACTGATGGCTCCCTACGCCGACGAAAAAATACAAATCCCCACGCTTTTTATCGCCGGCGACAAGGACATGGTGATCGGCAAGACGACTCGGGAATCGCTGTTTGAAACCATGAGCAAGCGGCTTAGCGACCTGCGCGAGGTGGTATTGCTGCCGAATATCGGCCACTGGGTGCAGCAGGAGGCACCGGAGCAAACCAATGCGGCGATTTTGTCGTTTCTGGAGGACGTGAGACGTGAAATGTGAGATATTTCACGTCCCACGTCTGGCATTTCCCATTTATCCTCCAAGAACAGAGTGTATGTCGCGAGGAGGCAGGACCATTCACTTGTCAGTCCCCGCATTGCGCGGCCGGACGGGCACTGTTTCTCCGTTCAATGGGGCCATCCATGGCCCCGTCCCGCTGCTGTCCTTGCAGCTATTCACTCCGAAACAGTACCCGCCCGGCCGCGCAAAGCTGCAATGTGCCAAGACCGTAACCGGGGCAATGTCCCATAAAATCGCTTAATTAAGTGCCATTCAGATGTGAGATTTGAAACGTGAAACGTGAAATGTGAATAATGAATAGTGAGGTTGACACCGCTATGGGGGAAGTTTCACTCTCTGTTCCCTGTTCCCTGTTCCCTGTCAACTGCCGCGCTTGCAGTTCGCGACCACCGGCGCTACTCTTCGCGCTCGGAGTCGGCTCGGCAGTCGCTGTCGATGCGGCTCGGTAACTCACTTGTGTGTTGCCGGGCGGTTGGCGGAGGAAAGTCCGGGCTCCACAGGGCAGGGCGCCAGGTAACGCCTGGGGGGCGCGAGCCTACGGAAAGTGCAACAGAAAGGATACCGCCCGACCACTCACGACTGATCGGGTAAGGGTGAAAAGGTGCGGTAAGAGCGCACCGCGCAACTGGCAACAGTTGTGGCGATGGTAAACCCCGCCCGGAGCAAGACCAAATAGGGATCCAATGGTGCGGCCCGCACTGGATCCGGGTAGGTCGCATGAGGCATGTGGTGACACATGTCCCAGATGAATGACTGTCCCCGACAGAACCCGGCTTACAGGCCGGCTCCGAATTTCTAAAACCCTCAAATGACACCCGCTCCATATATCAAATTACAATAAAAAATATACATATCCAGTCCAAATAGTCTTATTATTAATGTAATACATTAACTGCATACCTTATTGCCCTGATTCTCTGCCTCTTCCTTCCCGCCCCATGCCACAATTGATCCTCGATTTGCCGCCCCCTTTCCGTGATTTACCCCCAGTTTTCAATGTTTTAGCGCAATGCTGGCTTGACTTTGAACAGCCTGAACTTATAGTAGCGTTGGTGGTAAAAAGTGGTGAAAAGTAGTAATTAGCGGAAAAAAGTAGGAATTAATAGCAGCAAGTGGCTATTCTTGGGTGAATCGGACGCGCTATGCCCCCGACCTCCTAAAAACCAGTAAAAGGTGTAAGCAGTGTTTCTCGGTAGTCACGCCATCAATATGGACGCCAAAGGCCGATTCGCCGTCCCTACCCGGGTCCGGGAAGCGCTGACCTCGGCTTGTGATGGGCGTTTGGTGGTTACCGCCCACAACGAAGAGCGTTGCCTGCTGGTATATCCCGACCCCCAATGGCAGGAATTGCTGCCGAAAATCGAAGCGCTCCCCAATCTCAACAAGGCGGCCAGCAGGCTGCAACGCTTGTTGATCGGCTACGCCTGCCCATTGGAAATGGATGGTAACGGTCGGTTACTGCTGCCACCGACGCTCAGGGATTACGCCGGCCTGGACAAAAAAGTAATGCTCGTAGGGCAGGGCAAGAAGCTGGAACTGTGGAGCGAAGAGCGCTGGTACGCCTGGTTGGATGCCTCCGAAAACGAAGAGGAGATGACCGATGAGATGTTGTCGTTGTCTCTGTAATCATGAACAGTTCCCAACACACAACCGTTTTGCGACGAGAAGCGGTAGAGGCGTTGATTGTCGACCGCGACGGCTTATACATCGACGGTACCTTTGGCCGCGGTGGGCATAGCCGCGAAATCTTGCACGCGCTATCGGATCGCGGCCGCTTACTGGCGATGGACAAGGATCCGGCCGCCAAGGAGGTTGCCGAGCAAGAATTTGCCCGAGACCCGCGGTTTGAATTTGTGCCGGGTTCCTTTACCCGGCTTCAGCAGTTGTTGGTTGCCAGGGAACAGCTTGGCAAAGCGAGTGGCGTGCTGCTTGATCTGGGCGTTTCCTCGCCACAATTGGACGAAGCGCAGCGTGGCTTTAGCTTTACCCAGGACGGTCCCTTGGATATGCGCATGGATCCATCACAGGGAGCCAGTGCGGCAGACTGGATCAGCACCGTTAAGGAAAGCGAGCTAGCAAGAGTACTAAAAGAATATGGCGAAGAACGATTTGCCAAACGCATTGCCAGAGCCATCGTCGCTGCCCGCGCCGAGTTGCCAATTACGCGAACTCATCAATTGGCCAAGGTGGTTGCCGAGGCGCATCCCGCCTGGGAAGTGGGCAAGCACCCGGCAACCCGGGCCTTTCTGGCAATCCGCCTGCACATCAATCGCGAACTGGAAGATCTGGCCGAGTTACTGAGTCAGATAGTGAAGGTACTGAAACCCGGTGGACGCTTGGTGGCGATTAGCTTTCATTCACTGGAGGACCGGATCGTCAAGCGCTTCATTCGCCGACAGTCGCGAGGTGAAGAATTACCGCGCGGCTTGCCGATTACCGATGACAAGCTCAATCGAACCATGCACACCATCGGCAAGGCAACCCGTCCGCTTAGCGATGAAGTGGAGAGCAATGTGAGGTCGCGCAGCGCGATTATGCGCGTGGCGGAAAAAATTGGCTGAGCTGGGCTTGGTAAGGGTTACGGATGGTCAAGGTCAACATCAATACCTCCGAGCGCGTTCGCCGCTTTAATCGCAACGCCTGTGTATTGGTGGTTTTGTGGTTGGCGGTCGTGGTCAGCGGAGTCGGGGTTGCTTATACGACCCATCTCAGCCGGCAGCTGTTTAATGAATTGGAAGCTAAGCGACGGGTAACCGGTAATTTGCACGTGGAGTGGGGGCAGTACCTGTTGGAGCAAAGTACCTGGGCAGCTTATGGCCGGGTGGAAAACATCGCCGCGGATGAGTTGGACATGCGAACGCCCGCTCACGAAAGCATAATTATCATCAGGCGGTAGTATGTCCCGAAGTAATGGTGGCTCTGTTAAGCGATAGGACGGCCATTTCAGATTGGATAACACGTGAAAAAAGCAGCGAACAAAAAGTCACAACCAGCCAAACGTCGGGCCAGCGGGGCGATGCGTTCCCCCGCGCACGCGCCGGCCATTGTTCGCTGGCGCTATTTCACGGCAGGTGGCTGTTGCGCAGTAATGGCCCTGTGGTTGCTGTGGCACCTCGCCAGCATACAGGTGCTGCCCAGCGAAGAGCGCGGTTACAAATTTCTGCAAGATCAGGGGCAGGCGCGTTCGCTGCGACTTGAATCCATAAACGCCAATCGTGGTGTGATTACCGATCGTAACGGCGAGCCACTGGCTGTTAGCAGTCCGGTACTCTCAATCTGCGCCAATCCACAGGTGCTGGTTAACGTCAAGGAGCAATGGCAGCCGTTGGCTGAAGCGCTTGGCATGCCGACCAAGGAGCTGGCCGACCTCGTCCAACGCTACGCCACCAAGGAATTCGTCTACCTGCGTCGACACCTGCCGCCCGCTGCCGCGCGCGAGATTCTGGCGATGGAATTTCCCGGCGTATTTTCACAGCAGGAATACCAGCGTTTTTATCCGGCGGGGGAAGTGGCTGCGCACGTGGTGGGTTTTACCAATGTGGATGATAAAGGTCAGGAAGGGATTGAGCTGGCCTACGAATCCTGGCTCCGTGGCGTACCGGGAGCCAAACAGGTAATGAAGGACCGCAAAGGCCGGACCATCGACGATGTGCGCCTGCTCAACGCGGCCCAGCCCGGTAAAGATCTGACCTTGAGTATTGATTTGCGCCTGCAATATATGGCCTACCGAGTGTTGAAATCGGCGGTGGTGCGTCACAATGCGGTGTCCGGATCGGTCGTTATTCTCGATAGCGTGAGCGGCGAGGTGCTGGCCATGGTCAACCAGCCTTCCTTCAACCCCAACAATCGTCGACAGGTTGCGGCCGCAGCGGTACGTAACCGCGCAATGACGGATTTGTTTGAACCCGGGTCCACCATGAAGCCTTTGACGGTATTGGCGGGTTTGGAAAGCGGACGTTATTCCCCCCACACGCCAATCGATACTAGCCCTGGCCATGTCCGTGTCCCGGGCAAAACTTTCTACGATTACCGCAACTACGGCGCCCTGAATGTTACCCGGGTCATCACCAAATCCAGCAACGTGGGTATTACCAAGATGGCCATGAATCTGGAGCCTGACAATGTTCGCAATCTTTTTTTTCGGATGGGGCTCGGGCAAAGCACGGGCAGTGGATTTCCCGGCGAATCCGCTGGCAATCTGCCCGACCATAGTCCCTGGTCGGCGGTGGAGCGTGCGACCTTTGCTTTTGGACACGGCTTGCAAGTAACCACTGTGCAACTGGCTCAGGCCTACGGGGTCATTGCCAATGACGGATTGAAAAAGCCGGTTTCCCTTTTGAAACTGTCTGAAACGCAACAATCTGGCGAGCCAGTGCTTGATGGCACGGTGGCCCGCCAAGTACTCGCCATGATGGAAACGGTGCTCGAACCCGAGGGCACCGCCACCCGCGCGCGTCTGAAATCCTACTCCGCGGCTGGCAAAACCGGCACGGCTCAGAAGGTCAATAACAGTGGCTACGCTGTTGACGCAGACTTCTCGGTTTTCGCTGGTATTGCGCCAGCCAAGCAACCGCGCATCGTGGTCGCCATCATGATTGATGAAGCTCGCAATGGTCTGTCGGGCGGCGGAGAGGTGGCGGCTCCGGTGTTTGCGGAAATTGCCGAAGCCGCGTTACGCATTTTACAAGTGCCTCCCGATAAGGCCCCGGCGCAATTTACCGGCGATGATGCAGCGACCAAGGGACCGCTATCGTGATGACCCAACAACACACAACCATGGGAAAGTCCTTGGCCTCGCTATTGGCTAATAAATGGTTGCCCTCCGACGTGGGCGATGTGGCGGTTAGCGGTATGTGCCTGGATCACCGCCAGCTTGCCCCGGGTGACATGTTTGTCGCCGTGGCGGGTACTCGCAACGATGGTCGACGCTTCGTTAACGACGCTATCGCGGCGGGGGCCGCCGCGGTACTGAAAACAGCGGAACAGGATGACGAAAAAATTCTTTGGCGCGGTGCCGTACCGGTGATTCCATGCGTGAGCCTGGAGCAGGATGTGAGCGCAATCGCGGGTCGGTTTTATGCTAGCCCTTCTCATGCTTTAAATGTCGTGGGGGTTACCGGCACCAATGGAAAAAGCACTTGCACGCATTTGCTGGCGCAACTCTACAGTGCGCTGGGCAAGTCCGCCGCGGTTGTCGGGACTTTGGGTTATGGAATGGTCGCCAGGGCACCTTCAGTAACAAAGGGCTTGATCGCCACCGGCTTGACCACGGCCGATCCGATTGCCAATCAACGTATTCTGGCGGAATTGCGAGACAGTGGCGCGGATACGGTCGCGATGGAAGTGTCGTCCCATAGCCTGGAGCAGTACCGTGTCGCGGGCATCACGTTCGATGCGGCACTGTTCACCAACTTGACCCATGATCATTTGGATTATCACGGCGATATGGCGCAATACGGCCTGGCCAAGAAAAAGTTGCTTGTACATCCGGGGCTGCGGTATCGGGTGATCAATTTGGACGATAGTTACGGCCGCCAACTCGTGGTCGAATTCGCAAGGAGTCGCGAAAAAACAAAAACCTTGACATATTCTCTGAGCGACAAAGGCGCGGACCTCTATCTGGAAAACGTAGAGCATTTAACCACCGGTGTTCGCGCTCGAATTAATACCCCTTGGGGAGCTGGTTCGCTCAGTAGCGTTCTGTTGGGTGATTTTAACTTGAGCAATTTGCTTGGTGTTATTGCCATCTCCTGCGCCCAAGGAAAAGATTTAACAGCCGTGTTGCAGGTGGTCGCGACTCTCCAACCGGTGGCGGGCCGAAT
>JBBDIU010000071.1:1177-12919 GCA_040880205.1 Cellvibrionaceae bacterium | reverse complement strand
GGCGGCGGGGATTTGAATGTGATTGTCGACTATGCCCATACGCCGGACAGCTTAGAGCAGGCGCTAAAAGCTCTGCGCGCACACACCGCCGGCAATCTGTGGTGTGTATTTGGTTGTGGCGGTGACCGGGACAAAGGCAAACGTCCCTTGATGGCAGCAGCGGCGGAAAAGTTGGCGGATCGTATCATTGTGACCAGCGATAACCCCCGTAGCGAAATTCAAGCACAAATTGCCATGGATATTCGTGGGGGTTTTCGCGCGCCGGAGCAGGTTGCATTTATTGATGATCGGGCGACGGCAATCAGCCGCGCCGTTGAGCAAGCCCAAGCTAGTGATTGCGTATTGATAGCCGGCAAGGGTCATGAAACCTATCAACAAGTTGGCGATGATCGCTTGCCGTTTAGTGATGTAAGGCAAGCGCGTCTAGCCTTGCAGAAGCGCAGGGCCCCGAACCCGAAGCACAAGGGTGGCAAGAAAAAATGATAGCGGAAATGGCTCTACAAGACGTCGCAACCCGCATACAGGGCAAGCTTGTATCGAGAGACTGCCGGTTTACACGTGTGTGTACCGACACCCGCAGTTTGCAAGCGGGTGATTTGTTTGTGGCATTGCACGGTGAACGCTTCGATGCGCATCAATTTTTGCATGAGGCTGCTGATAAACAGGCATGCGGCCTAGTGGGAGAAAAAGAAGACCCGGATATTCCCTTGCCGCAACTGGTGGTGAGTGATACCACGCAGGCGCTAGGCCAGTTGGCGGGACTTAACCGCGAGTTGTTTGACCGGCCTGTCATTGCAGTTACCGGCTCCGGTGGCAAGACAACCGTCAAGACGCTGTTGCGCAATATTTTGGCCGCTCGCGGTGTGGTTTACGCCACGCGCGGCAATCTCAACAACCACATCGGTGTACCGCTGAGCCTGTTTGAATTGGGGCTGGAGCACGAGTACGCAGTCATCGAGATGGGTGCCAGCGGGCCGGGAGAAATTGGCTATTTGACGCAGCTGGCCAAACCCGATATTGGCGTGGTAACCAATGCATTGCGTGCTCATGTGGAAGGCTTTGGTTCGGTCGAGGGTGTCGCAAGAGCTAAAGGTGAATTGTTTACCGGCCTTCGAGTCGACGGTACAGCAATTGTTAACCTGGATGATCCAGCCGTGAACCTTTGGTTGGAGCAAATCGGCGAACGAAGACGGATTACTTTCAGTGCAAAAGGCAGTACTGCCGATATAGGCGCGACGGAAATTGTTGAAGCTGGTGATGGCCGCATCAAGTTTACCTTGCAAGTGCAAGGCGCAAAAACGCCTGTGAGCTTGCAATTAATGGGCAGGCACAACGTTGCCAACGCACTGGCCGCTGCCGCGTGCGCCCACGCGGTGGGCCTGGATTGCGAAGCTATCAAATCCGGGCTGGAGTCTAGCGAGGCGGTGGCAGGGCGTATGCAGATCCGCCCCGGTATCGGCGGCGCGACAGTTATTGACGACAGCTACAACGCCAATCCGGATTCGGTGACTGCGGCGGTGAATTCGTTGAGCCAATTGCCTCGTAACACAATTCTAGTGCTCGGCGATATGGGGGAATTGGGCTCGGATGCGGTGCGATTTCATCGCGATCTGGGAGTTTACGCACGCACTGCCGGCATCGACTGTTTGGTTACCGTGGGAAGTCTGACTCGGAATACGAGCGAAGAGTTTGGTGAGGGCGCTCATCATTTTGAAAGTCATCAGCAGGCAATTACGTTTTTACAGGAAATTATCGATACCAACACGGTCTTACTAATCAAAGGCTCCCGCTCCGCCCATATGGAACATGTGGTCGCGGCGCTGACAATAAGTGGAGAACAATAATGTTATTGTTGCTTGCCGAATACCTGCAACAGTACATCAACGCCTTTGCAGTATTTCAGTACCTGACATTTCGGGGCATTCTGGGGGTGTTGACCGCGCTGGCTATCTCGCTACTACTGGGACCGTGGATGATTCGCCGTCTCAACATCCTGCAAATTGGTCAATCGGTACGGGATGATGGACCGGTATCACATTTATCGAAAACCGGTACGCCGACCATGGGCGGCACGCTGATTCTGGCGGCGATTTTTGTCAGCAGCTTGTTGTGGTCCGATTTATCCAGTCGTTATGTTTGGGTCGTTCTGTTTGTTACGGCGATATTTGGGGCTGTCGGATTCGTGGACGATTACCGCAAAGTGATCGAGCGGAATTCGCGTGGCTTATCGGCAGTCTGGAAAATGTTCTGGCAATCCTTGGGCGGCCTTGGGGCCGCCATCTTTTTATATGTTTCCGCAGCCGATCCAGTAGAAACAACCTTGTTCATTCCTTTCTTTAAAAACGTTGCCGTGGACATGGGACTGTTTTATGTCGTTCTAACCTATTTCGTAGTCGTCGGCTCCAGTAACGCCGTGAACCTAACCGACGGGCTGGATGGTCTAGCCATCATGCCCTGCGTCATGGTGGCCAGTGCCTTGGGCGTGATTGCCTATCTGGTTGGCCATGTACAGTTCGCCGACTATCTAAACATCGCATACGTTGCTGGTACCGGTGAGTTGGTAGTCTTTTGCGGTGCATTGGGTGGGGCGGGGCTCGGCTTTTTGTGGTTCAACACCTATCCCGCTCAGGTATTTATGGGCGACGTGGGCGCCCTGGCACTGGGCGCGGCGCTTGGCATGATCGCAGTAATCGTTAGGCATGAAATTATTCTATTCATTATGGGTGGCGTGTTTGTAATGGAGACGGTATCCGTCATCTTGCAGGTTGCTTCATTTAAGTTGACCGGGCGTCGCATATTTCGCATGGCGCCCTTGCATCACCATTATGAATTGAAGGGTTGGCCGGAACCGCGGGTAATCGTGCGGTTTTGGATCATTACCGTGATGTTGGTCTTGTTCGGCTTGGCGACCCTGAAATTGCGATGACCGTCATGGGGTGGCTCAAGCAGCAATGGTATTTGCGATGACCCAGCTCATTGCCAGCAGTGAGCTGACCGCCGTCATCGGCATGGGCGCAACCGGCCTGTCGGTTGCGCGATTTTTAACGGAACAGAAACAGCGGTTCATTATGTTCGATACTCGACAGGCGCCGCCCAATCTGGAGCGCTTCAAACAGGAATACGTGGGCACGCCCTATGAGTTGGGCGAGTTGTCGGCGGATAGTCTGTCGAGTGTCAGTCGCGTTGTACCTAGCCCGGGGGTGTCCTTGCGCGAAGCCGCGATTCAGAGAGCACTTGAAAAGGGAATACCGGTGATTGGCGACATCCAGCTTTTTGTTGATCAGGTGGCGACACCGGTTGTTGCCATTACCGGTTCCAACGGTAAGAGCACCGTGACCACCCTGGTGGGCGAGATGATGAAGTCGGCCGGTCGAAACGTTGCGGTCGGTGGTAATTTGGGAAGGCCTGCCCTGGATTTGCTGACGGAGTCAGACATCGACAGCTACGTGCTGGAGTTATCGAGTTTTCAATTGGAAACCACGACTCGGCTCAATGCCAAGGTGGCATGCATCCTTAATGTATCAGCGGACCATATGGACCGCTATCGCGATTTGCCGGATTACCATGCGGCGAAGCAGCGAATTTACTTCGGCGCCGAAAAGATCGTTGTTAATCGCGAGGACCCGCTTACCCAACCGCCGCTACGCTCCGATGTGGACGTTTGCAGTTTTGGCCTGGACAAGCCGGATCTGAAGCAGTTTGGTCTGGTGGAGCAACAAGGTGAGCTCTGGCTCGCCTTCGGCCTCGATAGCTTAATGCCCGTGCGCGAACTGAAGCTAACCGGCAAGCACAATGCCGGCAATGCTTTGGCGGCTCTGGCAATTGGTTATCAGTCGGGAATACCCATGGCTCCCATGTTGGAAACCTTGCGTTCCTTTGCCGGCCTCCCGCACCGCTGTCAGTGGGTGGCGAGTAAGGAGTCAGTGGATTTTATCAATGATTCCAAGGGGACCAATGCTGGCGCGACCCTCGCTGCCTTGCACGGGCTTTCGCGGCCTCCGAACAAAATCGTATTGATTGCCGGTGGAGACGGCAAGGGCGCGGACTTCACCCAACTGGGTGCCGCCATCCGCCAACATGTTGGTGCCCTGGTTAGTATTGGACGCGACGGCGACAAAATTGCCGCTGTTGCAGAGCATGCGGGAGTGCCTGCATTTGCGGCCGCCACCATGGAGGAAGCGGTAAAGCTGGCCTTTGCCAAAGCCAAGGCGGGCGACGCCGTACTTTTATCGCCGGCTTGCGCCAGCTTCGATATGTTTGACGACTATGTCGACCGTGGAAATCGTTTTATCACCGCAGTGAACGAGGTGGTGGCATGACGGCGGTGATGAATAGACCGACGCAGTCCATGAGCTTGCAGCTCCCCGCTAGGTTAGAGCTGGACTGGGCGTTGTTGGGACTGGTGTTTACCCTGGCCTCCATTGGTGTATTGATGGTTGCTTCGGCCTCCATGAGTTTATCGGAATCCTATTACGGAAGTCCCTGGTTTATCTTGCAAAAACATTGCATTTTCCTGCTGATGGGCATTATTGCGGCCGCTTCGGTCGCCGTTATTCCCTCGCAGCTGTGGCAGCAGTATGGGTGGGTGCTTATCTTGTTGACGGTGATCTTGTTGGTGTTGGTGTTGATTCCCGGCATAGGGCGAACCGTTAACGGCAGTCAGCGATGGTTGATGTTTGGACCCATTTCCGTTCAAGTCTCCGAATTAGCCAAGCTGTTCATGGTGATGTTCTTCGCCAACTATCTGTCGCGGCGTCACGAAGAACTCAAGACCACCTGGAAAGGTGTTTTTAAGCCCTTGGGAATTGTAACGTGCGTGGCCGTTTTACTGTTGCTGGAGCCCGATTTTGGCGGTTCCCTGGTGGTGGCCGGGACAATTTTTGCGATGATGTTTATTGCGGGAATGAAGCTTTGGCAGTTTGTCTGCCTGTTGGGCCTAGGGACATCATTGATGACTTTGGCAGCCATAATGTCGCCCTACCGGATGCAGCGGCTGGTGACTTTTTTGGATCCTTGGGCCGATCAGTTTCACAGTGGCTATCAGCTGACCCAGTCCTTGATCGCCTTTGGCCGAGGAGAATGGTTTGGCGTCGGACTTGGCAGAAGTGTGCAAAAGCTTTTTTATCTGCCCGACGCCCACACGGATTTTATTTTCGCCATTGTCGCCGAGGAGTTCGGTCTGGTGGGTGCAACGGCTCTTGTCTGCCTATTTGCGGCCATTGTTTACCGGATCATTATGATCGGCAAGCGCGCCATATTGCACAACAACAGTTTTGTCAGCCTGGTTGCCTTCGGTGTTGCCATTTTGTTTGCGGGTCAGGCTTTTATAAACATGGGTGTGGCCTCCGGATTGCTGCCCACGAAGGGCTTGACTCTGCCTTTCATTAGCTACGGTGGCAGTAGCTTGATCATCAGCTGCGTGTTGATCGGCATCGTAGTTAGACTGGATTGGGAGTTGATGACCCAGCCCATGAAACAACGAGTAACTCAACGTGTGCGTTAGTGGCCGACGAATTTTGATTATGGCTGGTGGGACCGGCGGTCACGTGTTTCCCGCGCTCGCGGTTGCGCAAAAACTGATGGGAGCCGGTGCCGCGGTACAGTGGTTGGGAACACGGCGCGGTATCGAAGCCGAGCTGGTGCCAGGTGCCGGAATAGAACTGAATTTTTTGGACATCGGTGGATTGCGGGGCAAGGGCGCGAAAGTTTGGCTGGTAATGCCCTGGGTATTAACCAAAGCGGTGTGGCAGGCGATGCGGGTAATTAAAGTTTTTAAACCGGATGCGGTACTCGGCTTGGGTGGATTTGCATCCGGCCCCGGCGGATTGGCGGCGCGCTTGTTGGGTAGGCCTTTGCTCATTCATGAACAAAATGCAGTGGCGGGCACCACCAATCGTTGGTTGGCCAAGCTTGCCGGGCGGCGTCTGGAGGCCTTTCCCAACAGCTTGCCCAATGCCGAGCAAGTGGGCAACCCGGTACGAATGGAGATTAGCCAACTACCAGAACCACCGCTTCGTTTCGAACACGGCGGCAAGCGACGTTTATTGGTGCTGGGGGGTAGTTTGGGGGCGTTAAAACTCAACCAACTGTTGCCGGAGGCCCTGGCGGGTATCAGCGCTGACCTGCGGCCGCAAGTGTGGCACCAGGCCGGGCGCAATCATCTGGATGTGACCGAGACTGCTTACAAGAGCAGGCAGGTCGATGCCAGGGTGGAAGCGTTTATCGACAACATGGCCGAAGCCTACGGTTGGGCCGACCTAGTGGTATGTCGCGCGGGAGCCTTGACGGTGTCGGAAATTACGGCGGCGGGCGTGGCGGCGTTGCTGGTTCCTTTTCCGTTTGCGATTGATGATCACCAGACAAAAAATGCGGCGTGGCTGGTGGACAACGGAGCGGCCATTATCAAACAGGAAAGTGAACTGAATGCCAAGGTCTTGCAACAGGAACTGCAGGACCTCCTCTCATCGTCAGAGCGACTTTTGGCCATGGCGGTCAACGCGCGCGGACTGGCTTTACCTCGGGCGGCCGAACGAGTAGCGGAAATTTGCCTGGAGGTGGCGAATGCCTGAGGTGACGACCGCACATATTCCAGAAATGCGTCGCATTCGTCGCATTCATTTCATCGGCATCGGCGGTGCCGGTATGAGTGGTATTGCGGAGGTTTTGTCCAATCAGGGTTACGAAATATCCGGTTCCGACTTAAAGGAGTCCACCACCACATTGCGGCTGGAAGAAATGGGACTCAAAATTTTTATTGGCCACCATGTGAAACACGTCGCAGGCGTGGATGTTGTAGTAAATTCATCGGCCGTGGACGAAAGCAATCCGGAAATTGTTGCGGCGCGGGAACAGCGCATCCCTATTGTTCGTCGGGCGGAAATGTTGGCGGAGTTAATGCGCTACCGACACGGCATTGCGGTGGCGGGCACGCATGGCAAAACTACTACCACTAGTTTAATTGCCAGCATCTTCGCCACGGCGAAGAAGGATCCGACCTTCGTTATCGGTGGGTTGCTCAATAGTGCCGGCAGCAATGCGAAACTGGGCGGCAGCCGTTACCTGATTGCCGAGGCGGATGAGAGCGATGCTTCCTTTCTTCATTTGCAGCCGGTTATTGCAGTGGTCACCAATATCGAGGCGGACCACATGGATACTTATGAAGGCGATTTTTCCAAATTAAAAAGCACCTTTGTCAGCTTTTTGCACAATCTGCCTTTCTATGGTTTGGCCGTCCTGTGTGGTGATGATCCGGTGATTGGTGAGATTATCGACGCCGTTGGACGACCAATATTGACCTACGGATTGGAAGAGTCCTGTGATTTTCGCGCAACCCACATTCGGCAGGAGGGGTTGCGCACAAGTTTCAAAGTCTGGCGACCTGAAAACGAGACAGCCCTGGATATATCACTGAATATGCCCGGTACTCACAACGTACTCAATGCCACGGCGGCAATTGCGGTCGCCACCGACGAAGGCTTGAGCGATGAAGCGATACAGGCAGGTTTGGCGAATTTTCTCGGGGTCGGCCGCCGCTTTCAGGTATATGGCGACTACCCGGTTGGCGATGGTAAAGCCATGCTGGTGGACGACTACGGTCACCATCCCAGCGAGGTTGCCGTCACAATCGAGGCCATTCGCAAAAGCTGGCCTCAACGCCGCTTGGTAATGGTATTCCAGCCCCACCGATACTCGCGCACTCGGGACTTGTTCGAAGATTTTGTCGAAGTGTTATCGCGCGTTGATGTGCTCGTCTTGCTGGAGGTATACGGCGCTGGGGAAGAACCCGTATTGGGGGCTGACAGCCGGCATTTGTCCCGCAGCATTCGTAACCGGGGCCACGTGGATCCCATTTTTGTCGAGAGCATCGACGGCGTCCCCGAAGTGATTAAAGACGTCGTTCGGTCCGGCGACATCGTCATCACCCAAGGCGCCGGCAATGTTAATGCGCTTGCCATGGAACTGGCCAAGCGTCAGCTGCAATAGGTCAATGTTGCAATACGTCAATGTTGCAGTAGAGCAATGTTGCAATAGAGCATGTTAAGTGAAGCATGAGTATGAATGAGCAAAGCAGCAATACGCCCATTAGCGACACGCTCCGTCAGGAACTTGGCCGGGTAGGTGTACTGTTTGGCGGCGAGTCGGCGGAGCGGGAGGTATCCCTACAGTCGGGCACCCGGGTATTGGAGGCACTGATCGCGGCCAATGTGGACGCTATGGGCATCGACACTAAAGGTGACGTACTGACCCAACTGCAAAGAGTGGAAATTGATCGCGCGTTTATAGTCTTACACGGCGCGGGTGGCGAGGACGGATGCATTCAAGCGTTGCTGGGATATCTTGGCATTCCCTACACCGGCAGCGGAGTGCAGGCTTCGGCACTCGCCATGGACAAATTGCTCAGCAAGCAATTATGGCGTGGTATCAACCTCCCCACTCCCGACTTCGTAGTGTTAACCGACGAGTCGCAATGGGATCGTGTGATTGCTAGCCTTGGCAACGCGGCAATGGTTAAACCCTCCCACGAAGGTTCGAGCCTGGGAATGTCACGGGCGGAATCCGCGGCTGAACTGGCAGCCGCCTACCAAAAGGCAAAAGCTTTCGATAGCTGTATTATCGCCGAATCGCTAATCCGCGGGCCGGAGTATACGGTAACCGTGTTAAATGGCGAGGCGCTGCCCGCGATAAAATTGGAAACGGAAAACGTCTTCTACGATTACGAAGCAAAATATATTTCCAATGACACGCGCTACCTGTGCCCCTGCGGGTTGGCTGCCGACGCGGAGCGCTCGCTGCAAGAACTGGCATTGAAGGCCTACCGTAGTCTGGGCTGCAAAGGCTGGGCGCGGGTGGATTTCATGGCTGATGTCGCAGGAAAATTTTATCTGTTGGAAGTCAATACCGTGCCCGGCATGACCAGCCACAGTCTAGTGCCGATGGCGGCCAAGGCGGCGGGGATTAATTTTGAGGAACTGGTGGTTCGAATTCTGTTGAGTAAAAACTAATGGCGAACAGACCCACTAAAGTAATCATGACGAACGCGGGACCAAAGACCCACGGTATCGGGCGACCGCTTGTTAGAAGATCAATTCAGGGTGCCTTTGTGTGTGGTATTGCCATTGTATTGGGCGCGGTCGGCTATCTTGGAAAAAGCATGGTTGATCGTGCATCCGAACGTCCAATTAATAGTATCGGAGTGGAGGGACAGTTTGTTTACATCACGCGGCAGGCGGTGTCGGGCATGGGCATGCCAATGATAGTCAACGGTTTTTTGCAATCGCCCCTGCCCGCGATCAAGACCAAATTGGAGGCGAATCCCTGGATTGCCCGCGCCGCGGTCAGTCGCCGCTGGCCGGACAAGTTGTTTATTTCCATCGTGGAAGAGCAGCCCATAGCGCGCTGGGGGCAAAACGGATTCTTGAATCACAAGGGTGACATCGTTCGAATCGAGGAAAGCGTTCGGTTGCGGTCATTGCCGTTGTTATCGGGAAATAAGGGGCAGGAAAAGCTGGTCATGCAAAGTTATCAGCAGTTGGCCCAGATGCTGCGCCCCCACGACCTGAAAATCAGTGAATTTCATAGCGATGAATTACTTTCCTGGTACGTGATACTCACCAACGGCCTAAAAATCAATATTGGTCGTGATCAGACCATGGAAAAAATGCAACGCTTTCTCAATGTTTATCAGCGTGATCTGCATCGGCGTCTGGATGAGATCGCAGCCGTGGATTTGCGCTATGGCAATGGTTTGGCGGTAGAGTGGAAAACCGCCACGGTGAAAGCAGTGGAAACCACAAAAAAGCAAGACGAAAAAGCATAAGCAGCTTGCGCGACAGCCAAGGTGCACCAAGGGTAATACAGGTGAGGTTTGTTAAATGGCGAGTTCAAACGACAGTCGAATGATCGTTGGCCTGGATATAGGAACGTCCAAAGTCGTTGCCATTGTGGGGGAAGTGTCCAGCGATGGACGAATCGAAGTGGTAGGCATCGGTTCTCATCGTTCCAATGGTTTGAAGAAGGGAGTGGTGGTAAATATTGAATCCACTGTGCAATCGATTCAGCGCGCGGTGGAAGAGGCCGAGTTGATGGCCGGCTGTCAAATTCACTCTGTTTACGCGGGCATCGCCGGGAGCCACATCCGCAGTTTGAATTCGCACGGGATTGTTGCCATCAAGGATCGGGAAGTATTTCCCCAAGACATTGATCGGGTCATTGACGCGGCGCAGGCGGTGGCTATTCCAGCCGATCAAAAAGTACTGCATATCCTGCCCCAGGAATATTTGATCGATGAACAGGAAGGCGTTAAGGAACCGCTTGGCATGTCGGGTGTGCGGCTGGAAGCCAAGGTACATTTGGTGACCTGTGCGGTGAATGCCGCCCAGAACATTGAAAAATGTATTCGCCGCTGTGGCCTGGAAGTGGACGACATCATTCTCGAGCAGTTGGCTTCCAGTTATTCGGTGTTGACGGAAGACGAAAAGGAGCTGGGCGTGTGCATGGTGGACGTCGGTGGCGGTACCACCGACATTGCGATCTTCACAGAAGGTGCAATCCGACATACAGGAGTTATTCCCATTGCTGGCGATCAGGTGACTAATGATATTGCCATGGCTCTGCGTACGCCGACCCCTCACGCCGAAGAAATCAAAATCAAGTACGCCTGCGCGCTGGCCAAACTAACGGGTGCTGACGAAACAATTAAAGTACCCAGCGTTGGTGATCGTCCGCCGCGGGATTTGTCGAGGCAAGCCTTGGCGGAAGTGGTGGAGCCGCGTTACGACGAGCTGTTTACCCTGGTGCAGGCAGAACTGCGCCGCAGTGGCTTCGAGGATTTGCTTGCCGCTGGGATTGTGCTAACCGGAGGCACTTCGAAAATGGAAGGCGTGGTTGAGTTAGCGGAAGAGATTTTTCATATGCCGGTGCGCTTGGGCGCACCCACCAACATTCGTGGTTTGAAAGACATTGTCGATAACCCGATTTATTCAACGGGCGTCGGCTTGTTGATGTACGGCTTACAGCAGCAAGGAGATGGCAATGGCAGATCCAGTAGAACACCCGGTCATTCCTTATGGGCAAAAGTGAAGACCTGGTACCAGGGAAATTTTTAAGTAAACAGCTAAACGAAATTACATCAGAGGGGATACATTATGTTCCAGCTAGTTGACAACATGCCGCAAAACGCAGTGATTAAAGTCATTGGAATCGGTGGTGGAGGCGGCAACGCCGTTAAACATATGATCGACAACGACGTGGAAGGCGTCGAGTTCATTTGCGCTAACACCGATGCGCAAGCGCTGAAAGACGTAAACGCGCGCACGGTGCTGCAATTGGGAAGTAGTATGACCAAGGGTCTGGGGGCGGGAGCGAATCCGGAAATTGGCCGCCAGGCTGCCATGGAAGATCGCGAACGCATCGCCGAAGTCTTGCACGGTGCCGACATGGTGTTTATTACCGCCGGCATGGGCGGCGGTACCGGTACTGGTGGAACGCCAGTTGTGGCGGAAGTTGCCCGCGAACTTGGCATACTGACGGTTGCGGTAGTGACCAAACCTTTTATTTTTGAAGGGCGTAAACGCTTGATGGTCGCGGAAGAAGGCATTCGCGATTTGCAAGATCGGGTGGACTCGTTGATCACTATTCCAAACGAAAAGCTTTTGTCGGTGCTGGGTAGGGAAACCAGCCTGCTGGATGCGTTTAAATCGGCCAACAACGTGTTGCTTGGCGCGGTACAGGGTATTGCCGACC
>JBBDIU010000071.1:0-1167 GCA_040880205.1 Cellvibrionaceae bacterium | reverse complement strand
GACCTGATTATTCGCCCCGGTATGATCAACGTCGACTTTGCCGATGTGCGTACCGTTATGTCGGAAATGGGAATGGCGATGATGGGTACCGGCCGCGCGGTTGGCGATAATCGCGCTCGCGAAGCGGCGGAGTCCGCTATTCATAGTCCCTTGTTGGAAGACATTAACCTACAGGGCGCACGCGGTATTCTGGTCAATATCACGGCGGGTGTGGATCTGTCTCTGGGAGAGTTTTCCGAAGTCGGTGACACGATTGAAGAGTTTGCCTCCAGCGATGCCACCGTTGTGGTGGGTACGGTGATCGATCCGCAGATGTCCGATGAATTGCGAGTGACCGTCGTTGCGACCGGCCTCGGTAGTGAGCGCCAGGAAAGAAGCTCAAGTTCCACCAAGGTCGTGGTCGACAACACAATGCGCAAAACCGGACAACCTGACTATAGTAGCCTTGATCGTCCCACTGTCCTGCGCACCCAGGCGGCAACCTCGGCGCGACCCAAGGTTCAGTCGCGCATGGATGAGAATGAGATGGAATATTTGGATATTCCTGCCTTTTTGCGCCGGCAGGCGGATTGATGGGACGCGGCGCTGGTAAGGTGGCTTGAGCCGGGCTATAACAACTGAGCAGGGTTTGAAAAGAGCAGGCCTTTGACGATGATGAATCATAATTGTAAAGATGGGCTCTCTGCTTGGAGCGACCTGCTTTCAGGTTTGTTTGGGTCCGCGCAGATCTCCGCACGAGGCCATCGGCTTGCATGGCCGTAAAACTCAGTCGACCGGAATCAGACGCTTTCGATGCTTGATGTATAAGTATTGAAGGTAGATCATCCGAGCTTGGCCAATATAGGAAACGTGAATCCGGCAGCTATAGCCGATCAGAGGCTGTCAGCACCATAGAACGTTAACCGGGACTAGTACTTAAGCATTGTTTCGGCCCCGGATTTTCTGGTAGTATTGCCGCCTTTGCGGCCTCCACTGGTGAAATTTTAATCGATGATCAAACAAAGAACATTAAAAAACGAAATTCGGGCCACTGGTGTTGGCTTACACACAGGTCAGAAAGTACTTCTTACTCTCAAACCCGCTTCTATTGATACCGGCATTGTGTTCCGTCGGGTGGACCTGAAACCCGCAGTGGAGATCCAGGCCAAGGCGGAAAATGTTGGGGAT
>JBBDIU010000070.1:0-28797 GCA_040880205.1 Cellvibrionaceae bacterium | reverse complement strand
AGCATCTGAACGCTTCAGGTCACGCAGAGACGTATTGGTATTATTCAGAGGCTCCTTAAGCCACTTATTTTACCCGGCTTCCAAATAGATCGTCCTGATCTACTGGAAGTCAACCAAGAAAGAAATAGCGGACTGCCTGCAAAACAAGCAGCACTCCGATTAGCGGCATAATGAAGCGGCTTAGCTTGTTGATTTCCTCATTGGAATGGGCGCGCCCATATTTTTCGAGCAAAGTCACAATGACGAACAGGGAGAGAAATAGCAGGGCGAGGATGGATATCAGGTTAATCATCGGCAGCGCGCTTTAATGATGGCAGTTGAGCGCAATGCTAAATGTCGCGAGGCCGGGCGTCAATTGCTTCCATGTGTGGCCGCAGTACGAGCGATGAACAGGCTGCGGGCTCACAGTCTGTTCATCGTCGATTGTGGGTGTTGGTGCTGCGAGCAGAGTTGGTAGCACTCCTAAAAGGTGAACCGCGCCCCAACACCAAGCAGCGTCAGTTCGTCACCGACATCGGCGGAAAGATTCACGCCCCAATTGGGTGTGATTTCAAACAGGGCGTTACCGATAAAGCTTATATTGTCGGTCTCTTCGATATCCGTGTAGCGCAACCCCGCGCTGATTTCCATCATTGGCGTAACTTGCCCTCGCCAGGCACCATCCAGGAAAAAACCGTCGGACGAGTCGTCGCTCAAATCGCCGATCGAGGTTGTATCGCTAGCGCCAAAATCGAAGCCATCCAGGTCGATGTCGGAGTAGCCAAGCCGAAAGACCAGCTGCGACATGTCGTTGAATGGAACGGCAACACCGGCGCCAAGATCAACCCTGATAACGTCAGTGTCGGCCGGCCGCACTACGCCCAGATCATCGACAAACGTGACGTCGGATTCGGCCTCGAAATAGTTGGCGAAGATGAACCAGCTGTCGGCGAAGCCGAAGGGGCTGGTATCAAAACCGTAGGAGCCGCGGAAGGCAATGCCGTTACCATCGTCCAAATCGCTCAGGGAATCGTTGTCGCCTACCTCATCAATGTCCAGGTTGACAAAATCGGCTTCCAAATAGGTATAGCTAAGGTCGTCAACGCCGTAAGCGCTTAGCGGCGCAATGGCCAAACTGGCAATAAACAGATTGCGGATGTTCATAGACTCTCCTTAACTTGCATTCAAGTCGTTGGTTGTTTCCTGTCTGGTGTAGAGCAAGTCCTATTCCAGCTTTGCACATACCCCGGACAAATCGCCTCACTGTGGGTCACGTCTTTCCCTCCGCGTGAATCACAGTCATGGGACGCCGGTTTGTATGCCAAAGGGAACTCGCATCAAGCCATCAAGGGCTAGCGGAGAAGAAATATGAAAGCTGGCCTGTAATTATTGCAACAGCTTACTTGCTCTTTTCGATACCTGATCGGACTCTTTGGCCTGGTCCGAACTGTAAATATTTGTTCAAGCTGATTTAGCCGCCAACGAATTTCTGTTATACATATAACTCCGCGTCCGCTCGGCATGAGCGATGTCGACACGAGCAGTTTGAATAGGAATTAGGTTGACACCAACCGCGCCCACGATAAGAACACGGTAATAAGTAAGGCCTTATATGAAATCATTAATTCCGTTGCGCATTTTTGCTTGTCTGTTGGTGGTGCTGGCCGTGGTATTGGTTGCTGGCGGTATTCGGCTGATCAGCCTGGGTGGTTCGTTCTACTATTTGTTGGCTGGTTTGGCGCTCGCTGCCAGTGCCGTGTTGTTGTGGCGTGGCAAACCGCTTGGGTCGCTATTATACGGAGGGTTGCTGGTGGCAACCCTGGCCTGGGGTTTTTGGGAAGTGGGCTTGGATCTGTGGGCGCTGGCACCCCGCGTGCTGCCATTGGCGGTTATCGGTTTGTGGTTACTGACGCCGTGGGCGCGCCGCCCGCTGTATGCAAACCGGCCGCCGCCCCTTATTGGCGGTGCGGCGGGCTGGTCCGGTGTAGGCGCCGTGGCTGTCATTCTGGTGGCACTTGTCATGTTGGATGCGCGCATCGCCTTGGCGCCCGTTTCGGGCTCGTCTGGCGCGCCGACAGCGGTTAACGCGCGCGGCGACTGGCCCAGCTATGGCAACACCGTGGCGGGTACGCGCTATTCACCACTGGATCAAATCAACACCGAGACAGTATCCCAACTCGAAGTCGCCTGGATAAGGCGCACCGGCGTGGGTGGCGTTTCCAAGGCCACCCCGATCCAGGTTAATGACCTGTTGTACGTGTGTGGTGCCGGCAACGTGGTCATTGCCTACGATGCGGAAAACGGGGAAGAACGTTGGCGTTTCGATCCCCAGGTGGACCCGGAACAGTTACTGCGCGTGCGCTACTTTTCGACCACCTGCCGCGCCGTATCCTATTATCGGGCGCCGGAGGATTATCAGGGCGAATGCCCCGAGCGCATTCTAACCGCCACGGCCGATGCCCGCTTACTGGCGATCGATGCGCACAGCGGCGAATCCTGCCGCAACTTCGGTGACAACGGCCAAGTGGACTTGACCTATAAAATGGGTTCGGTGCCGCCCATCTATTACTTTGTCACTTCGCCGCCGGCCATTGTGCGCGGCAATGCGGTGGTGGGTGGCTGGGTGTTGGACAACCGGGAGGTAAACGAACCCTCGGGCGTGGTGCGGGCTTTTGACGCGGTCACCGGGGAATTCGCCTGGGCCTGGGACATGGGGCGCCCGCACACCAACGGCGAGCCGGGCGAAGGGGAAATTTATACCCGTGGCACGCCCAACGTGTGGAGCCTGTTTAGTGTCGACGAGGAACGCGGCTGGGTGTACGCGCCCACTGGCAATGAAACGCCGGACTATTTCGGTGCCCATCGCCAGGAGGCTTCGGAAAGATATGCCAGCTCGGTGGTGGCGCTGGACGGCACCGACGGTTCGGTGCAGTGGTCGTTTCAGACCGTGCACCACGACATCTGGGATTACGACGTGCCGTCCCAGCCGGTGTTGATTGATCTGCCGAACGAGGATGGCGGTATTACACCGGCGCTCCTACAACCCACCAAGCGCGGCGAAGTGTTCATGCTGAATCGGGTCACCGGCGAGCCCATCGCCGAGGTGGAAGAACGGCCGGTACCGCAGGGCGGTGTGCCGGAAGACTGGACCGCGCCCACCCAACCGTTCTCGATTGGTATGCCGCATTTCCGCGACGATCTGACCGAGGCGGACATGTGGGGCATCACCCCACTGGATCAACTGTGGTGTCGGATCGAGTTTCGCAAAATGCGCTACGAAGGCCACTTCACGCCGCCGACTACGCAACTCACCCTACAGTTTCCCGGTAACGCCGGCGGTTTCAACTGGGGCAGTGTGGCGGTGGACGAGGCCAATCATCTGATGATTGCCAGCCCCATGATCATGGCCAACCAGCTGCGTCTGATACCGCGCGCCGAAATGGAGGCAGGCGCCCGCGGCTCGGCACAGTTGGGCACACCCTACGGGGCGTCAACCGTGATGTTCATGTCGCCCCTGGAAGTACCCTGTTTAAAACCGCCCTACGGCGTTCTGGCGGTGATTGACCTGAAAACCCAGGAGCTTGTTTGGAAGCGGCCCATTGGATCGGCCAACGAGAGTGGCCCGCTGGGTCTGAAACTTGGCCTGCCCATACCGGTGGGAACACCCTTGAGTGCCGGTGCCATCGTCACCAAAGGCGGATTGATTTTTATTGGCGGCACCATGGATCGCACCTTGCACGCCATCGATGTGAAGTCCGGCAAGGAAGTCTGGAACTTCCGTCTGCCCACTACCGCGCAAGCCACGCCCATGAGTTATTTGTCGCCTCGCTCCGGAAAGCAGATGCTGGTTATCACCACACCCGTGTGGGGCCGGGACCGTGCCGGCGGCAGCAGAACCCTGATGCCGGAGGAGGAAGATCCGGAAGGCGGTTATGTCATTGCCTTCAAACTGAGGGAAGATTGAGTTTGTCCCTGAGTGTTGGGCCAGCGTGGATATCTCTGATGCGCCTCCAGGAGGCATACCAAAAATCCAATAGGATGAAACCACAAAATGCCAGATTTTCGAATCCTCTGCTGTTTCGCTGTTCTTTTTCTGTCAGCGCTCGCGCATTCGCAGGCGCCGCCCGAACATCCCGGGCGTGTCATCTATGAGCGCAGCTGCGGCGCCTGCCACGATAACCCCGAAGCCACGCGCGCGCCGGGGCTTGCCGGCCTGCGGCAACTTAGGCGGGCGACTGTGGAATACGCGATAACCATTGGCTACATGAGAATCCAGGCCCAGGATCTGACTGCGAGCGAACGGTCACAACTGCTGGATTGGCTCGAACTTGGCCAAGCAGATAACAGCGCTTGGCTCGCCGATGCCATGTGTACGAATGAGGTTGCCGGCATCGAAGCCAACGCGGAGCCCATCGCCCAGACCTTTGGCCTCGGCCCGCGCAATTTGCGCCAGCAAACGGCGGCGCAAAGCGGGCTTGCCACGGCGGATTTTCCCAAACTTGAACTTGCCTGGGCCTTTGCGTTTCCACAAACCCCGACCATGCGATCCCAGCCGGTGGTGGCGGGCAATACAATATTTGTCGCCTCCACCGATGCCGGGCGTCTGTTTGCCCTCGATACGCGAAGCGGTTGTGTGAAATGGCAATTCGAAGCCAGCGCGCCACTGCGCTCGTCTCTGAGCTACGGCGAAATAGAGACGGGCAAGCCGGTTATTGTAGCCGGCGATACGGTCGGCGCGGTGCTCGCCATTGATGCGATCACCGGCAAGCAATTGTGGCGGACGGATGCGAGCATCCACGAAGCCAATCGCATCACCGGCACGCCTGTTATTCATGATGGTCGGGTATTTGCCCCCTTGTCGGGGGTCGAGATCAACCACGCGCGGGACGATAACTATGAATGTTGCCGCGCGCAGGGCGCGGTAGTCGCGTTGGATCTCGCAACGGGGAAAAAGTTGTGGACTGGCCGCACCATGGAGCCGGCAAGCAAGCGCGAATTGAATCGTGCCGGTACGCAATTGTGGGGGCCTTCGGGCGCACCAATCTGGACGACACCGGCCATCGACACGAAGCGCAATCTTCTATATGTCGGTACCGGCGAAAATAATTCCCTGCCGGTTACCGAAACCTCGGACGCGATCATTGCCTTCGACCTGGATACCGGAGAACGGAAGTGGGTGTTTCAGGCAACCGCGCGAGATGCCTGGAACTATGCCTGCCGCAACGGTGCGAACTGTGATTGGGGTGATGAAGCGATCATCGTCGATCACGACTTCGGCGGCTCGGTGATGATCACGCAGCGCAAGGACGGTCGCGACCTGTTGGTGGCGGGTCAAAAATCCGGGGTCACCTGGGCGCTGGATCCGGACAACAATGGTGCGCTGGTGTGGTCGACCAAGCTGGGTAGCGGCGGCTTCAACGGCGGTGTCCATTGGGGAACGGCAACCGATGGTTCGCGGGTGTTTGTCCCCTTGAACGATCGCAGCCCTACATCCCAGCGGCCGGACGGCAGCCCCGGTTTATTCGCACTGGATCTGGAAACCGGCGAGGTGCTTTGGGGCCGCGATGCGCAAAGTGATTGCAGCGGCGATCGCGAACGGCGCTTCCCCGCTTGCGACAGCCGAATTGGCTATTCCGCCGCGCCGCTGGTGGTCGACGGGGCCGTTGTGCAAGGATCAATTGACGGCATGGTGCGCGTGTTCGATGCAGCCACCGGCGACACTCTGTGGAGCTACAACACCCTGCGCGATTTCGATACCGTCAACGGGGTGCTGGGCAACGGCGGCTCCATTGATTCCTCGCCCTACGTGGCGGCCAATGGAACTTTGTTTGTCGTATCCGGCTATTCGCGCTTTGGCCAATCGCCGGGCAACGTACTGCTGGCTTTCCGACCGAAGTGATAAGGGCGGCATCCGAAAGTCAATGCGAGAGCTGGTGATCCGGCGCGGGGCTCAGGTGGCATATTTGTTTGGCGGGCATTTGTTTCGCCCGCCACCTTGTGTAAGATCGGCCTCAGCCGCATCGAGCCTTTTTCCACTTCACCAACAATTTACGTCAACAACACGCTACTTCAACAAGAATCTACTTCAACAACAAGCGACTCCAACAACAATCCACTTCAACGACAATAAGGGTATGTTGACTATGTCCTCCATCAACCGACGAATCCGCGCCACGGCGCTCGCCCTGGTGCTCTGTTTTTGGGGCGCCGCGGTGTTCGCCCAGGCACCGTGGCCGGCCACGCCCCCCAATGAGCCGCCTGCCGACTGGGGCCCCGTTTCCGCCAATTTTGAGGAAATTCCCTATCCTTATCCCATTCATTTCCTGGCGCTGAACCGCTTCAAACAAGACATGCTAATGGCCTACATGGACGTCCCTCCCACGGGAAGGGCAAACGGCCAGGCAGTGCTGATCCAGCACGGCATGAATTTTTACTCCGAGGCCTACGAAAGCACCATCAACGCGCTTGCCGAGGCGGGGTTCCGGGTGATCGCGGTGGATCGGATCGGCTACGGCAAGTCGTCCAAGCCGATCATCCCTTACGACTTTAACTTTGTCGCCGCCAACATGAAGGCGCTCCTGGACGAATTGAAGATCGACAAGGTGGCCATCGTCGGTCACTCCATGGGCGGCATGGTAGTGAGCCGCTTCGCCATGGTTTATCCCGATGCGACCACCCACGTGGTGATGGTGAACCAAATTGGCCTGACCGATCAGCGCCAAAGCCGGGGGTGGAACGACCCCTACGCTGGCGGGGTGGGAACTTCAAGCTATCAGTCAATTCTGCGTGGCCACATGCGCTATTTCCCCAACGATTGGCCGCCAGCGCATCTGGAGTTCGTCAGACGTCAGTACGGCCAGACCCTGAGCGGGGAATGGCCTCGGCTGGCCAGGGTCCGGCGGCTGCAAGGCCAGATGCTTTACGAAGATCCCGTCGTTTACGACTGGCAGCACATCGTCACCAAGGCGCTGGTGATTGGTGGTGAAGAAGATGGCCTGGTCGCGGACTTCCCGTCCCTGGCCCGCAATGTTGCGGACCAACTTCAGAACTCCGCCCTGCTTCTTTATCCCAATATCGGCCACGCACCACATGTCGAAATCCCGGATCAGTTCCATGCCGATTTAATTCGCTTCCTGCGCTCCGACCCCGATCAGCCAGCGAGCGATTGGAAGTAGGGCCGCCGGACGGCACAGTCGTGGAATTGGTCGAGGCCTAAAGCGTCTATACTGCGGCGCTGGGCTTCGTTTAAAGGCGTTTGCAGAAACCAAGGTGGCCGTTCACTGCGAAGCTCGCCAAGGCCATGGATGGCTTAAACGCAAGAGCAATCTCTGGCGAAATCTGAACACCGAGCCACGCAGTAACGTATTGGTATTATTCAGCGGTTCTCTTGGTAACGGCCACACCTACATTGGCAAGGTTAAGCGGTGGGATTGACAAGGATGGATTGATTGACGAAAACGAACCTAGCCGGTTTTAATCGATTCAATCGCTGGTCGGCTGCTTCGCTTCTGCCAAAAAATGACTCCCAAGAGCACCACGATCCCGGCCATGTGAAAAACCCGATCAAAGGGCGCCCAGGTGAGCAATACCCCGCTAAGCAATAACAGTGCGGCGCTTAGAAGATTCAGCGACTTTTCCAAATGCCACTGCAATAGCCCGGCGAAGGCATAAAGCCCGAAGCTGGCCCAGATAAACACTTCAATTCGTTCTGGCCAGGTGCCGGTCACCAGGGGCGAATAGGCAAACAATAACGGCACAAGGTAGAGCCCTTTCGAAACTTTCCAGGCGGTAAGACCGGTGGCCATGGGTTTGGTGCCGGCGATGCCCGCGGCAGCGAACGCGGCCAGGCATACCGGCGGGGTGATATTGCTGTCTTGGGAGAGCCAAAAAATAATCAGGTGAGCACTCAGTAACATGCCGGTGAGCAGTGCCGGATCCAGCAGTTGTTCGCGGATCAGTTGTTTCATTTCCAGCGGCATTTCCCGCAGCGCTACCGCCGGGTCGCCACCGAACAGGTCGATGGTGGTTTGCACGCTGGCGGGCAGATCGCCGCTGCGCAGCGCGCTTAACAAGTGACTCTGACTGATCAAATCAAACAAAATCGGCGCGGACAGGGTGGCGAGTACGATATAGGACGCGGTTACCGGCAAGCCCATGCCCAGCACCAGGGATGCCAGGGCAATTAATATCAATGTGACCAGCAAATTGCCCTGGGCCCATTCCACGATCATCAGGGAAAACTGGTTACCAATGCCCGTGGTGTTCACGACGTTGATAACCAGACCCACCGCCACCAACAACAAGGCGGTGGGGATCGCCGTGCGGACCGCGTCCAGTGTCGCCTCGAAACATCGCTGGGCATTCATCGACGTTGGGGTTAGCCAGGAAGTCACAATGACGGCGCCAGTTGCTACCGCGGCTGCCCTGATTGGCGTGTAGCCATAAACCAACAGGCCCACCAAGATCGCTAGGGGAATCACAAAAGCCCAGCCTTCCTTTAGCACCCGACCGAGTTGTTCGTGCTCGCCAAGTTCCACCGGTAACAGGTTTAATCGTTTGGCTTCAATGCGGACGAAGAATGCCACTGTGAGAAAATACAAGAGGGCTGGCAAGGTGGCGAGAGCAATGATTTGCAGATAGGGAATCTGCGTATTGTTTGCCATCACAAAGGCGCCGGCGCCCATGACAGGTGGCATGAGACCGCCGCCCGTAGACGCGGACGCAACCACGCCAGCGGAAAAACGGGCCGGGAAGCCCGACTTGTTCATCATGGGAATGGTAATAACGCCGGTGGACACAGTATTGGCCACCGCCGAGCCGGTCACCGAGCCCATCAGGCCCGAGCCGACGACGGCCACCATGCCCGCGCCGCCGGTGAAGCGGCCCGCTACGCACTGGGCGAGTTTAATAATAAAATCCCCACCGCCTGAACGCAGTAGAAAGGCGCCGAATAAAATAAACATGAATACATAGGTGGCGGAGATGCTTGCGACGGTACCGAACATGCCGTCTTCACTGAAATAGTAGCTGCGGTACAAAACAGTTTCCAAACTGAGACCGGGAAAAGCAAACACCCCAGGAATGTATTTGCCCAAGAACAATATATAGCTAAGGCTGAGTAAAATAAGTGCGGGCATAAACCAGCCGCTGGTGCGCCGGGTAAATTCCATCGCCAGTATGATCGCAAGAATGGATACGACGTAGTCGGACCAAACAAATTCCGCTTCGCGCGCATAGAGTGCGTCTTGAAACAGTATCAGGTAAACGGGAACCAAGATGGCCAATAATGCCAAAAGCCAGTTGGTAAGTTGGGTAGTAACACTGAGCTGAGGTTGCCGGAGCGTATCAAGGTGTGGGCCCTTGTGAAAACCGAGGGCGCAGAGTGCGGCAAAGCCGCCGAAGTGAATGGCAGAAAACCAAAGTTCGTCGAGTGTCGCGAACACATTCGTATAAACGTGAAACAGGGCAAACAGAAATGCTGCCCATTTAAGGACGGTGGAATTCATTCGGCGAGAAGCTCTTGGGCTATTGGTTTTTCTTCGATGTCATCAACAATCAGTTCAGGTGGGATCGTCAAACCCTTTTCCCGGTAGTAGCGAATGGCGCCGGGGTGCAGTGGGGCGCCGAGTCCCTTCAGGGCGAGTTCAAGCTTCATGTCCCGAGTAGCTCTATGAATATCGTTCAAAGCCGCCAGATTTTCCCAGAGTGTCTTGGTAACCTGATAAACAACCTCCTCTGGAATATCCGCCCGCACCGCCAATACGTTGGGATGGGCGATGGATTGAACAGCCTGTGTTTGGTTGGGGTAGGTATCGGCGCGCAAGTTGTAAAAATCCCACAATGGATAGCGGCCATTGACGGCTGCGAGTTCCTCATCGGTAAAACCAAGGAGCGACATTCGCTCGCCGAGTATAGCGAAGGCCTGAGTCACCGCGCTGACGGGAGGGCCCGCCGGAATATTCATACCGACGATATTGCCATCCTGAATGGCGCTGGCCGTGGCACCGTAACCCATGTAGGCGAGGTCGAAGGTGTTGCGGTAATCGATGCCGAGTTGATCCAGAATATAGCGGCCTGTCTGTTCTGCGCCGGAGT
The DNA here is from genome assembly GCA_040880205.1 of Cellvibrionaceae bacterium. Lineage (GTDB taxonomy): Bacteria > Pseudomonadota > Gammaproteobacteria > Pseudomonadales > Cellvibrionaceae > WACF01. The sequence continues at coordinate 18,723 of JBBDIU010000070.1, read as the reverse complement.
TTCGGGCTCCCAGCACGAAACGCTCGCCATTCAGCGATGCCAGATCCGAGATGGTGCCATTCTTCACGTAGCCGGTGAGCAGGACGAAATGCTCGACGTTTTGCCACATGGCGCTGATACTGCGCAACTCCCGTTGTGGTTTACTGATGGGGCCCTCACCGCGCCAGGCCCAGGCGGCAAAAATGCCCTGCAAGAGCGCGAATTGTGCCTGGTTGTCGCGCAGCAATTTGATATTTTCCAGGGAGCCGGCGGAACTGATGGCAGACAGGGATATCCCGTGGCTGGGCTGCAGCTGGGACTTGGTGAGCGTGGCCAGGGCCACGCCGACCGGGTAGTATGTACCGCCGGTGGTGGCGGTGGTGAGGATATAGGGTCGCTGGGTTTTCAGTGGCTCGGAACAGGCCAATAGCACAAGGGTGAACGCGCATGCCGCTAGCGCGACCAAAGTCATTTTTCGAGTGTGTGAGTTCATAGGTCCTGCTGCCGGTCGGATTATTCTTTGCATAGCTTTTTTGCAAGGGCCTGTTGTTCGGATTTTGGCCTACTCGCTTTTGCGCTGACCGCCTTGGATTTTGCCGAGACTGCGCGGTCGAGGGGCGATGTAAACACAATTCGCGGTCCGCGGCAATCGCTCGAATCCACTCATGATCCCTGTATGTGGAAGCCATGAAACCTGTCCTTTTGACTTTTTTACTCTTCGTCCTGGCCTCCACCCATCTGCCTCCGTTGATGGCCCAGGGCTCGCCCACGACTATCGAACATGAAGCAGTCAATGATGTGGTTGCCGAACATGAAACTGTGGAAAATCAGCCTGCCAAGCCAGACGACGATCCGGTTGAGGAGTACAGCGAGGCAATACGCAACATTGAACTTGCCTCGGGTGCCTACGATCAGCAACTCCAGGAGCCACTCAATGCGCTTGCCGGCGCCCTGAGTGAGCGAGGCGAACATGCCGAGGCGGTGTCGGTGTACAGCCGTTTATTGCATGTAAGCCGGGTCAATAACGGTTTTTACGAGGAGGATCAACTGCGGATCGTGGACCGCATCATCGCCAACAACGCGGCGCAACGAGACTGGCGCGCGCTGAATGACAACCACGACTATTTGTACTGGTTGTATAAGCGCGTATACCAGAATGATCGCGTGAAACTGGCCGAGGGCTTGAACAAAGTACACGACTGGAAGCTCGGTATGCTGGGAATTATCGACCAATCGGGTACCGCGCGGCAACTGCTTGAGTTGGAGCAGATTGCCGATGAGCTAGTCGCCGCGACGGAACAGGCGCCCGGTGGAGACCACGCAACGGCCGCGCATGTACTCTATCGACGGGCTTTGATTCACTACCTGTATGCGGTTGCAATCGACGAAAGCGGTAACACCGCGCGTCGCCTCGCGGAGCATGAATTGCGTTACCTGCGTACCGGCGCGGTCATGGACATAGCCGAGCAGGCACCGCTGTTCTCCAACGTGGATACCAAACCCCTGATCCTGTCGCATCTGCGCAAAGGTAAAAGCGCAATCGAGCAGATAGTCGCAAGCGCGGCCGCGGATACCGAGCCAGCTAACGCTAAGGAAGCCGAGGCCATGGCCCGCCTGTACTTGGCCGATTGGGAGTTATTGATGGATCGGCGCGATGCAGCCCTGAACGGCTACCGAGAAGCTTACGCGCTTTTGCTGGAAGCCGGGATTGCGACGGAGCAGGTAGATGCCTTCTTCTCGAGGCCGGTGGTGATACCCGCGGACCGATATCGCGGTGAGTTCCCGGTGGAGGAATTGCCACGCCCCGTCGCCATGGACACGGATGAATCCGGGGTCAGCCATCTGCGCGTAGACGACTACCTGGCTTGGACGGCAACACTGCCCGGTCTCGCGTTTCCCCGCAACATCCAACCCGCCTATCTGGCCCCGGAGATGAACCACCACGTGGAGCTCGAGTTCGACATTACCCTGAGGGGCAAAGCCTTCAAGACCAAAGACCCTCATCTATTAAGCGTTCGAGCGGCCAATGGCAATACTTCACAGGTGGTGATCGTGGAGGATGCCGCGATAGGCGAGGGCCGTAAACATCAAGCTTTGGAAGAGGTAAGACTGCTAGTGTTTCGGCCGCGCCTGGAAGGTGGCAAGCCGGTGGCAACTGAGCGCGTACGGATGAAATACTTCTTTTCTGCGGGCCGTTGAGCTTCTCAAACCAGCTCGGTTGCCGAGGTCGAGTCCCCGAACCTCGAATTCGTCCGCCCCGGTACGCCGTGTTATACTGCCCCCATTTCGCAATCCGGTCGCAACTTGGCAGGTAATGCGGAGCCGGACAACGGCTTTACGAGACTCGACCAATGCTAAAATCGATCAATTGAAAGTACACTTTGGGATATTATTTTGCTAAGTAGGTTGTTTAGAAGCAGTAAAAGTAACGGTGAATCCAGTCGCACCACATCGTCGGCGGAATCCGGAATACCGCGAACGCATCACGATCAAGAGTCGATGCGCCAGAAGGCAGATGGTTCGGCCGCGCGCCCAGGTGCTAGGCATACCGCACGTAGTCATCCAGGCGGTCACCACAGAGGTGGAACGAACGCCGGAGGCGGTGATCAAAAACGCCCCCAATACCGGGATGGTCGCCAGCCGTCTGATCGACAAAAGAAAACGTCCGGCAATGCGGGTTCCCGAGGGCAGAGCTCGGGTGACCAACGCTCCAGTCATCAACCTTCAGGCAATCAACCCTCGGACAATCAAACGTCGCGCAGCCAAAACCCGAGCAGCGAAGATTCCACAAGTCGCGATATGGCCAACCTTGAGCAAAGCGCCAACGTCGACCAAAACATGGTCGACCAAAGCATGAATGTTGACCAAAGCTCCACTAGCAATCAAAGCTCAAACGACCCGGCGAGCGAGGACAATGTAGCCAAAAGAAATCAAGCGCGGGGCGGTGACGGCAATAACCGCAAGCGCGGCAGCCGCGGCAGTCAGAAGCAAGGGATAAAATCGCAATCGCAGGTCGATGATGCCGGCGAGGAACGGTCCAAAGCCCAGGAACGGTCCAAAGCAGAAGTCCAACAAGACCGCGCAAAGCAATCGCGCAAGGTAAGCCGATCCGACCGACAGGCATGGGACTTAAGCGAGTTTCCAGTGGTGCCGGTGGAAGGCAAAACCCGCTTTCACGATTTCGACCTGCCGCTGGATCTGATGCATGCCATTGCGGATCTGCGCTTCGAGTATTGTTCGCCAATCCAGGCTCAATCCCTTCCCTTTGCGCTGAACGGCCAGGATCTGGTCGGCAAGGCGCAAACCGGCACCGGTAAAACCGCTGCGTTTCTCGTCGCTATCATTGACGACCTGCTAAAACACCCACTTGAGGAAGAGCGCTTTGCTGGTGAGGCGCGAGCTCTGATTATTGCACCGACCCGCGAGCTGGTATTACAGATTGCCGAGGATGCAAAATTACTGAGCCGCTATACCGATTTGGAAGTCCACACGCTGGTCGGCGGCATGGATTACGGCAAACAGCAAAGCGAGTTGCGCGAACGCCTGGTGGACATCCTGGTGGCAACCCCGGGGCGCCTGCTGGATTTTTGCAGCAACGGCGACGTGCACCTGGATCAGATCGAAGTCCTGGTAATCGACGAGGCCGACCGCATGCTGGACATGGGCTTCATTCCCCAGATTCGGCGGGTGATCCGCCAGACGCCGCCAAAGACCCATCGTCAGACATTGCTGTTTTCCGCCACTTTTAGCCCGGACGTAATGAGTCTGGTGGAACAGTGGACAGTGGATCGGGTAACGGTGGAAATCGAACCGGAAAGCGTCGCAACCGATACTGTCACCCAATATGTATACCTGGCGGCCACCGATGAAAAGTACAAGCTGCTCTATAACATCCTGAAACAGGAAGATGTTGACAGCCTGCTGGTATTTTCCAACCGCCGGGATGAATGTCGCGATCTCTACGATAAACTCCGGACCCATGGGTTTGCGGTGGGCTTGCTCTCTGGGGAAATCAACCAGAAGCAACGGGTGCGCACCCTGGACGCTTTCAAATCCGGGGAAACCAAAGTCCTGGTAGCCACCGATGTGGCGGGGCGGGGCATACACATTGACGGTATCAGTCACGTGGTGAATCTGAACCTGCCGGAAGAGCCCGAGGATTATGTGCATCGCATTGGCCGCACCGGTCGGGCCGGCAAACGCGGCACGTCCATCAGTTTCGCCTGCGAGGACGATGCCTTTCGGCTGATGCCGATTCAGGAATTGTTGGGAGCCGAGCTTAAATGCACTCAACCCCCGGAATCACTGTTGGAAGAACCACCGGAAGTAAAATTCCCGCCGCGCACCCGGCAGCGACGTAGCAGCAGTGGAGGAGGCGGAAGAAGTGGTGGTGGACGCAGCAGTGGCGGTGGTGGTCGGAGCGGTGGACGTCGGCGCAGCTGATTGCAGTACAGTCGGGCTTTTATTTCAATTCCCGCAACCAAAACAGGGTGCCGCCCACCACGGCGGCGGGCATAATAAAAATATTGAGCACCGGCACCATCATTCCCAGCATAACCGTCGCCCCGAATCCAAGAGCGCTCCACAGGCGTGTACCCAATAAAGCACGTAGCCGCGTAAACGGTGTCATGTGGTTGTCGGCCGCGTAATCGCTGTATTGAACACTCATGGACCAGGCCGCCCAAATCGCGGCAACCAGCGGCCCTATCAGCGGCACAAAGCTCAAAATCAAAATAATCAAACTGCGCCACAGGAAATACCAGAGTTTGCGTATTTCCCGCACAACCGTACGCGGAATCATGTGCAGCAGTGATTCACCTTCCAACAAACGCCCGCTCGCAAGCTCTTCGGCCTTTTCCGCCAACACCCCGTAAAAGGGTGCGGCGAGCACATTGGTAATCATGCTAAAGCTATAGCCGTAAATCAGCACCACAAACAAGGCGAGCACCACCCCGACCACCCATGCCATAAAATCCGCCCAGGCGGGCAACCATTCCATCAGCCAATCCAGCATGTCGGTAAATTGCTGAACCAACACCGTGGTCAGGGCAATAAACAACAGGGTATTGACGAGGATCGGTACAAGAACGAACAGACGCAATTTGGGATGATTGAGGAGTTTAAACCCTTCAATCAAATAACCTGCGCCGTTTAGGAAGTTGCCTTTGTTCATATTGGACCGACCGTTGGATTTGTTTGATATCTGTTATGGGTCTCAGTGGGGAATATGACGGGGGGAAGTCCAGGTTCTTAATCCGTTTGGTATTGGGGAGGGCATTTCGAAAACGCATGAATACGTCCCTGTAGCTCCGGCGCTTCATCCCTGAAGCGACGGTTTCGAAATGCCCTCCCCAACACCAAACTCGCTTTCGGGCCAAATCAAGATCTGTGTTCTTTTCGGGGGCATCCTAGAATTTTTCACGCTAGGGAGCTTAACCTTCATTGACGGCGCAATAAGAAAACCGTTGTGGATTTTGTTGAAACAACCGGACGATCCTGTGGCCGGCATGATACTAGTTTGGCGCTGGGGGGCCGTATTTCGAAACCCTCGCTTCAGGGACGGCGTGCTTTTGCTCCTGCAAAGCGTGCATTTCCGCCGTCCATGGCGGTCAAGCGAGGGAGCTACAGGGATGTATGCACTTGCCACTTCCCTGTGGCTCGCCCTTCGGGCAGCTTCGCTGTGCAAATCGGCTTTCCTGCCGATTTGTCACCGCGTTTTCGAAATACGGCCCCCCAGTGGCAAACGGGCTAATGGCACGGTACGACCTGAGAACGACCCACCGCAAGTGATCTATCTTGCCCCCGCTTCGCGCAAAGCCTCAGCGTACTCCTCCCCGTACCGATGCTCCTTAATTTGTTCGAGCAACGTTTTGCCGTTGGGATCAGTGGCATCAATATCGCGCCCGGCTTCCATAAAAAACGTTACAAAAGTTGCAAAATTCTCCGGAATCATGCCGCGATACGCCTTCTCCAGCACATGAAAATCCGCATTGACACCTTCCGGTGGCAGGTACTGCAAAAAACTCCTAATGCGCTCGTCCGTGAAATTTTCACCGACGACCTTCTTTTTGTCCTTCTTTAAAACCATGGTCGAGTCACTCTTGCAATTTCTTTAACAATATTTCATTCACCGCCTGGGGATTAGCCTGCCCCTTGGATGCCTTCATGATCTGGCCAACAAAGTAGCCCAACATTTTGGGTCGTTTTTTGTCGTCCGCTTTGCGGTAATTTTCCACCTGCTGTGGACTCTGGGCGATAACCTCGTCCACCATTTTCTCCAGAGCACCGGTATCCGACACCTGTTTTAGCCCGCGCTCGGCGATGATGGTATCCACATCGCCTTCCCCGTTCCATAGAGCGGTAAACACTTGCTTGGCGATTTTGCTGGAAATGGTGCCGTCCGCGATGCGTTTTATCAAGCCCGCCAGATGTTCGGTACTGATCGGGCAGCTTTGAATCGGAGTTTCGGTTTGATTCAACTGTGCCGCCAGGTCGCCCATGATCCAGTTTGCCGCCAGCTTGGGCTCGCCGCACTGTTTGGCCGCCGATTCGAAATAAGCAGCCGTAGCTCGGTCCGCCGCCAGTGCGTTGGCATCGTAAGGAGACAGGCCGTAGCTTTCCATGAAGCGTTGCCGTTTGGCCTCGGGAAGCTCCGGCATTTGCTGGCGGAGGTCGTCGATGTATTCGTCACTGAGTACCACTGGCAGCAAGTCCGGGCAGGGGAAGTAGCGGTAATCGTTGGACTCTTCCTTCGAGCGCATGGAACGGGCCTGGCGGGTGTCGCCATTGTAGAGACGGGTTTCCTGAATAATTTTGCCGCCGGATTCCAGTACATCGATCTGTCGGTCCACTTCCAATGCTATGGCATCTTCCATAAAACGAAAAGAATTCAAATTTTTGGTTTCCGTGCGGGTACCCAGCTCGTTTTGGCCCTTGGGGCGTACGGAAATATTGACATCGAAACGCATGGAACCCTGGGACATGTCGCCGTCGCAAATATCCAGTGCAGTAACAATGGAATGCAAATGCTTGGCCATGGCCACCGCTTCTTCGGCACTGCGCATGTCGGGTTCCGTAACCACCTCAATCAGTGGAGTGCCGGCTCGGTTCAAATCGATTCCCGACATGCCCTGGCCCGCGATGAGTGAGGAATCTTCATGCAGCGACTTTCCGGCGTCCTCTTCCAGGTGGGCGTGGTGGATGCGCACGGTCTTGACGGTGCCATCGCCCAACTGGATATGCACTTCGCCGGGGCCGACAATGGGTTCGGCCAGTTGGGTAATTTGATAACCCTTGGGCAGGTCGGGATAGAAGTAGTTCTTGCGTTCAAAGATGGAACGTTGATTGATTTTGGCATTAACGGCCAAGCCGAACAGGCAGGCGAAGCGAAACGCTTCGGCGTTGGCTACCGGCAAGGTGCCGGGCATGGCCAGGTCCACTGCGCTGGCCTGGGTGTTGGGTTCCGCCCCAAAGGCGGTGCTGGAGCCGGAGAACAATTTCGATTTGGTTGAAAGCTGAACGTGCACTTCCAGACCAATCACGGTTTCCCATTGCATTACACAGTCCTAGTCAATGTTCGCGGGTGTTGATTGGTGATAGTCGGTGGCTTGTTGAAATTGGTGCGCCACGTTGAGGATGCGCCCTTCGTCGAAATAGTTGCCTATAATTTGCAGCCCCACGGGTTTATTCTCCACTAGGCCGCAGGGAATGGAAAGGCCGGGAAGCCCTGCCAGGTTAGTGGCGATGGTATAGATATCTTCCATGTACATGGCTACCGGATCTTTCTTCGCGCCAAAGGCGAATGCCGTGGAAGGCGCGGTGGGGCCGGCAATAACATCCACTTGTTTGAAGGCATCCACGAAATCCTGCTTGATCAGGCGCCGAATTTGTTGTGCCTTGCGGTAGTAAGCGTCGTAGAAGCCAGCCGACAAGGCATAGGTGCCCACCAGTATTCTTCGTTTGACTTCGTTGCCGAAGCCTTCGCCGCGCGAACGACGGTACATGTCGAGTAGATCTTTCGGATCTTCGCAGCGATGACCGTAGCGCACGCCGTCGAAGCGGGACAGGTTGGCGGAACATTCGGCTGGGGCAATCACGTAATAGGTGGGCACCGCCAAATGGGAATGGGGGAGACTGATCTCGATTGCTTTCGCGCCCAGTTTTTCCAACTGATGAATGCCGGTTCTGACCGCTTGTTCCGTTCCCGGATTCAGGCCTTGGCCAAAATACTCCTTGGGAATGCCAATTTTTAAACCGGTTATTTTGCCGCGCAGTGCTTCAAGGTAATCGGGCACTTCCTGATCGACGCTGGTGGAATCCTTCGGATCGAATCCTGCCATGCTTTGTAAAAGCATGGCCGCGTCTTCGGCGGTGTGGGTCAAGGTGCCGGCCTGGTCGAGACTCGAGGCAAAGGCAATCATGCCCCAGCGCGACACCCGCCCGTAGGTGGGCTTTAATCCGGTGAGTCCGCACAGCGCCGCCGGCTGGCGAATGGAACCGCCAGTGTCGGTGGCGGTGGCACCCGCGGCGAGTTGCGCGGCCACCGCGGCGGCCGATCCGCCAGAAGATCCGCCGGGTACACAGTCTTGTGCCCAGGGGTTTTTTACCAGCCCGTAATAGCTGGTTTCATTGGACGAGCCCATGGCGAATTCGTCCATATTGGTTTTGCCCAGCACCACGGCACCGGCTCGATGAAGATTTTCCACCACCGTGGCGTTGTAGGGTGGCACGAAGTTGCTCAGCATTTTTGAGCCACAGGTGGTTTTTACCCCGGCGGTACAAAAAATGTCCTTGTGGGCAAGGGGAATGCCGCACAGTGGGTCGCCGCCGCCGTTGGCAAGTACTCGGTCGGCCGCCCGCGCCTGTTCGAGTGCCTGCTCGTCGGTGATGCTGATAAAGCTGTTGTACACTCCGTCCAGGCGATTGACGCGCGCGAGGAAATGCTCGGTGAGTTCGAGACTGGAAAAGGCTTTCTCACGCAGGCCCTTGGATAATTCGGCAAGTGTTAGGTTATGCATCGCGCAAGACCCTGATGTTGATTATTTGTCGGTAAGTGTTAGCGAGCGCACATTATCGATTGCTGGCGTTGATTGGTGCTTAACAGGTGCCCGTGTTCCGTGCTATTTCATCGCCTCGCCTCTATCTTGCCGCTATGTGAACAGAAACAGGCAGTGGACGAATCGGGCAGCGGCGAATGGCTATTCGATGACTTTGGGCACCAGGTATAAACCTTTCTCGGTTTGTGGTGCGATTGCCTGGTAAGTATCGCGGCAATTGCCTTCGGTAATGTCGTCGGGGCGTAAACGCTGCAAAGCGTCCAACGGGTGAGCCATGGGCTCCACGCCTTGGGTATCTACCGCTTGCAGTTGTTCCACCAGGGCAAGCACGTCGCCAATCCCCTGGGCGACCTCGTCAAAGACGGAATCGTCCACATTGAGACGGGCCAGCAAGGCGAGCTTTTCCAGTTCGGATCGATCCACGGTTTTCTCCGGGAGGGTTGGAATTGGGGGCGGTAAGTTACCACATTTGCCGCTTGCCCTGAATCCCCCGGCAGCGGGCCCGGCATTGCAGAATCCCGCCGCCGGGACCATAATGGCGGCCGTTCGCTGCCGAGGTATGTGTACGGATTTTGTAGATTGGGTAATACCGCGGTGAATAGACTACAATTGCACACAGTTTTCACCGTTTACATTCCCTTTGGTTCGGCAGCTCTGGCTGCTTCGCGATAATAAGCTCAATTTAAGGTAAACCGCTCAAATGCTCTTGCCCAAAAGCCTTCGCGGCATGTTTTCGAATGATCTTTCCATCGACCTAGGTACCGCCAACACCCTGATCTATGTCCGCGAACGGGGCATCGTGCTGGACGAACCTTCGGTCGTCGCCATCCGACACCACAACGGGCAGAAAATCGTTGAGGCAGTGGGTGTGGAAGCAAAACGCATGTTGGGCCGTACCCCGGGTAACATCACGGCGATCCGCCCGCTCAAGGACGGCGTTATTGCCGACTTTCAGGTAACGGAAAAAATGCTCCAGCACTTTATCCGCAAAGTGCACGAAACCAGTTGGTTCCAACCCAGCCCACGGGTTCTGGTTAGCGTTCCCTGTCTATCCACCGAAGTGGAAAAGCGGGCTATTCGCGAATCGGCCCTGGGCGCTGGCGCGCGCGAGGTACGCTTGATCGAAGAACCCATGGCGGCCGCGATCGGTGCCGGTCTGAAAGTCGAGGAAGCCAACGGCTGTATGGTGGTGGATATCGGCGGCGGCACCACGGAAATCGCTATTATTTCCTTGAATGGCGTGGTCTATTCCGACTCGGTGCGAATCGGCGGCGACCGTTTCGATGAAGCGATTGTCAACTATGTGCGCCGCAATTACGGCAGCGTGATTGGCGATGCCACGGCGGAGCGAATCAAGCAGGAGATCGGTTGCGCCTATGCCGGCAGCGAAGTGCGCGAGATCGATGTGCGTGGTCGCAATCTGGCCGAAGGTGTTCCGCGCAGTTTTACCTTGAACAGCGACGAAATCCTGGAAGCGCTGCAAGAACCTCTGACCGGTATTGTCCAGGCGGTTAAGAGTGCCTTGGAGCAATCACCCCCCGAACTGGCTTCCGATATCGCCGAATCCGGCCTGGTCCTGACCGGCGGCGGCGCGCTGCTGCGCGACATAGACCGTATGCTCACCGAAGAGACCGGCTTGCCGGTGATCGTGGCGGAAGACCCCCTGACCTGCGTTGCCCGCGGCGGTGGCCGGGCCATGGACCTGATGGATAAGCATAATATCGATCTGCTATCTTCCTAGATAGGCCGGTATCCCGGCGACCGGGGGAAGCCCCGGCTGCGTCATTTCACCCTCAGCCGTTGCCGGCCGCCGGGGCATCATGCAATTTTGTCTGTCTTTCGCCCATTTGCCGTGAACAGGAGCGTTTACCATTAAACCACTGTTTACCAAGAATTCCGCCGCCGCGTCCCGCGCGCTTGTCCTGGGCCTTATTGCCCTGCTGCTCATTGGTATCAACAGCTACACCTCCTGGTTGGACCCGGTCCGCGCCAAGCTGGGCCTGATCACACATTCAGTGTATTGGGTGACTAATTTGCCCAGTGATTTTGGCGACTGGGTGGGGGAGCGTTTCACCAGTAAGCAGGATCTGCTCGATGAAAATGCCGCGCTAAAGGAAGAGCTGCTGATCCACAAGCGCAAGGTTCAGCAGATGGCCTCCATCTACGCCGAAAACGTGCGCCTCCAACAATTGATGAATTCCAGCGAGCGCTTGAACGAACGGGTGGTGGTGGCGGAAATCTTCGGCGTATCGCCGGATCCACTCGCCCACAAAGTAATCATCAACAAGGGCAGCCGGGATGGCGTCTACGTCGGGCAGCCTTTGGTGGATGCCGATGGTCTGATGGGGCAGGTGGTGGAAGTCAGCCCTTTTTCCAGCCACGTTCTTTTGATTACCGACAGCACTCATGCCATACCGGTGCATATTAACCGCAATGGCGTGCGCGCGGTGGCCGAAGGAGTGGGGGACCTGTATCAGTTGGAACTGCGCCATGTGTCCAACACCGTGGACATCCAGGAAGGCGATTTATTGGTGAGCTCCGGTCTCGGTCAGCGCTTTCCTGCCGGCTACCCGGTAGCCATTGTGGACACCGTGGTTCACGACCCCGGGCAACCTTTCGCGCGGGTCACCGCCCGCCCCATGGCACAGTTAAACCGCAGCCGTCACGTACTGCTGGTGTTTAACGAGACGCGGCCCAAACTCGAACCGATCCAATCCGATGGAATTCCAGCAAAACCCTAATATCGTCATCGTCGTCCTGTCGTTTTTCCTGGCCCTGGCGCTCAGTGTGCTGCCACTGCCGCTAAACTGGGCCTGGTTTCGACCGGAATTTGTCGCTTTGTTGGTCATCTATTGGGTCATGGCCCTGCCAGACCGTATGGGGGTGGGGATGGCCTTTGGGGTGGGTCTGGTCCAGGATGTGGTGGAAAATGCGGTGTTAGGTCAGCACGCTCTGGCCCTGGTGGCCGTCGCCTATGTGTGCGTCCTGTCCTATCGGCGAATCCGCAATTACGCCCTGTGGCAACAGTCCGCCTGGGTTTTCGTACTCATCGGCATTCACCAGTTGTTCTGCAATTGGGTCCACAGTCTCACCGGGCCAGCCTCCCAATCCCTCATCTTCCTGGTCCCCGCTCTGGTAAGTGCGCTCATTTGGCCGATGATGCTCATCGCAATGGAATGGTTGCGCATTCGGACTCAAAGCTCGCGGTTTTAGAAAAGAAGTCGCTAGTCGCTAATCTCTAGTCGCTAGGTGAAAGCAAAAAAACGTTGGTAATGTGGGGTGTACGCGGCACCATGACCTAGAGACTAGAGACTAGAGACTAGAGACTAGAGACTAGAGACTGGAAACTGACTTCCCGGTTTATAATGGCGGGTTCTTGCTGCAAAACTCCGGAGAAGGTCTGTGTCGCTCTATCTTGCTTCTCAATCGCCTCGGCGCCGCGAACTTCTGGATCAGATCGGTGTTCGCTACCGGCTATTGGCGCCCCGGGTGGATGAGTCCTTGCACGCGAACGAACCGGCCGGGGAGTATGTGACTCGCCTGGCGGCGGCCAAGGCCGCTTGCGGTGCGGCATTGGTGGCGGGAGATAGCCCCTATCCAGTGCTCGGCGCCGATACCACTGTGGTTTTGGGAGCCGAGATTATGGGTAAACCGGCGGACGAAGCGGACGCCGTGGCGATGCTCAACCGGCTGTCGGGGCAGACCCATCGGGTTGTATCGGCGGTGTCCGTCGCTGGCGGCGGGCGCCAAATCACTCGCCTGTCCATTACCGAAGTGACCTTTCGTCCACTTGATCAAGCACTGATCGCACGCTATTGGCTAACCGGGGAACCGCGCGACAAGGCGGGCGCTTACGGGATTCAGGGCCTGGGTGCTGCATTTGTACAGAAAATAAGCGGCAGCTACAGCGGGGTAGTGGGTTTGCCACTGGAAGTTCTGGTGCCGCTTCTGGATGAGTTTCAGGTACCCTATTGGCAGTCCGTAGGCCGGACCCCAGCAGTGAGGACCTGATACAGCCGTGAGCGACGAAATTCTGGTAAATGTATCGCCGATGGAAACCCGGGTGGCCCTGGTGGAAAACGGCTTGGTGCAGGAAATCTACCTGGAGCGGACTCGTGGCAAGGGTCTGGTGGGCAATATCTATAAAGGCAAGGTGGTGAGGGTACTGCCAGGAATGCAGGCGGCCTTTGTCGATATTGGTCTCGAGCGCGCTGGCTTCATCCATGCCAGCGACTTTTATTCCAATCAAACAGCCTCAAATCAGATTGATTCGGCGGAGCCGACTTCCACCGAGGGCGATGCCCGGGAGCCGGGAACGTCGCCGATCAAGGATATTCGCGAATTGGCGAGAGAAGGGCAGCCCCTGGTGGTGCAAGTGGTCAAGGACCCGATCAGCACCAAGGGGGCGCGGTTGACCACCCAGCTTTCTTTGTCGGCCCGCAATTTGGTTTACATGCCTTATGCTAATCACGTTGGCATTTCCGCCCGCATTGAGGAGGAAGCAGAGCGGGACCGGCTGAAGAATCTGCTCGAGCAGGCAATTGCCGCTACCGACGCCCAGCGAACCGGCGGATTCATCGTCCGCACGCTGGCCGAGGGTTGCTGCGTGGACGAGCTGCGCGCCGACATCCCTTTTTTGCTTAAACTCTGGAATTCGGTGGAAGATGGTATCGAAAAAGCGACGGTGCCAGCCCGGGTTTACCAGGATCTCCCTCTGTTCATGCGGACTTTGCGCGATCTGGTAAGACCTCTAATTGAAAAAGTGCGCATTGACAGTGCCGAAGCGCACGAGGCCATGGGCCGGTTTGCCCAAAAATACGCCCCGGAGATAATGGACAAACTCGAACATTATACGGGCGACCGCCCGTTGTTCGATCTAAACGGCGTGGAAGACGAATTGGAACGGGCCCTCGATACCCAGGTGCCGCTGAAATCGGGTGGCTATCTGATAGTCGAGCAAACCGAAGCCATGACCACCATCGATGTGAATACCGGCGCCTTTGTGGGTCGTCGCAATCTGGAAGAAACCATCTTCAAGACCAACCTGGAAGCCGCCACCACCATTGCCCGCCAACTGCGCTTGCGCAATCTGGGCGGCATTATCATTCTCGATTTTATCGACATGCAGGAACCCGAGCACCAACGCCAGGTCTTGCGCTCCCTGGAGAAAGCCATGGAAAGCGATCGGGCGCGCACCACGATTACCAGCGTTTCGGAATTGGGGCTGATCGAAATGACGCGCAAGCGCACGCGCGAGTCCCTGGGTCAGATCATGTGCGAGCCCTGCCCGGTGTGCAAGGGGCGCGGGGTGCTGAAAACCCCGCAAACTGTATGTTATGAAATATTCAGGGAAATACTGCGCGAAGCCCGGGTCTATGATAATGATAAGTTTCTGGTTCTGGCCGCACAGTCCGTGATCGACTGTCTGCTGGACGAGGAATCCGCCCATGTCGCCGATCTGGAGACTTTCGTCGGTCGAACCATTGAGTTTCGGGTCGAGACCATATACAACCAGGAACAGTACGACATTGTCCTCGTTTAGGTAATGGGTCCTCCTTGTTTAGGTCATGAGTCCTGGTTTAAGTCACCGGTCAAGGTGTAAGCCACTGGCCCAAGCCCGTACCCGGCGCCAATCACCGCTCAAACCACGGCAGCAAATGCAGAAAGTCACTCAAATCATAGTCAAGCGCTTCTGGGGTTTATGCGCCCTCCTGCTTATCAGTCTGGCAGTCGTCGTCACCATTGGCCGGGAATTGGCACCCCAGGCCGGCAATTATCGGGCGGATGTGGAAGCTTACCTGTCCGAGGTTACCGGTCTTCAGGTCAGTATTGAATCACTCGCGGCCGGGTGGGAAGGATTGAGTCCGGAGCTGACCTTGCGCGGTGTTCGCATTATCGATTCGGACGGTGACGACATTCTCAGCGTCGACACGGCCTTTGCCGAACTGAGCCTGTTGCGCAGCCTGTTCAACTGGCAACTGGCCTTGGGCAAGGTGGAAGTTGTGAATATCGCCATGGGCTTTCAGCAAAATGCCGACGGCATTTGGGGCCTGAACGGCCTGGACCCGACTGTGGCGGATGTTGACTTTAGCGATCCGCTGGACATTTTTCTGTTGGTTCACCATATCGAATTCCGCAACGCCCAATTCTCCTTCGATTTTCGCACCGGCCACAGTAGCGAGGTGGAGTTGCCGCATCTGGTGCTGGAAAACAGCGGCGACTTTCACCGCCTGCGCTCGGAAGTGGCAGTGGATCGCAATCGCGATGTGCTGTCGCTGATTATTGAAGCGCGCGGTGATCCCCGCAATCTGGACAATTTCACTGCCAAGGGTCATCTGCGCTTGCAGCGTTTCGAACTGGATAAAGCCGTGGCTGCCTTGCCTGGAGAGTGGTGGGATGGTTTGCCGGAACAGGAATGGCGCAAGGGTCATCAACTGGACCTGGAGGCTTGGTTCGATATTAGCGCGGGAATGGCTATTACAACCCACGGTCGGCTGGATATTGGCGAATTGCCGGTTAGTTTGCAGGAATCCGTGGTTACACCCGAGCGCACTGTCGCTAATTTCGCTGGCCACTGGGCCAAAAGTGGCGCATGGAAACTGGCCTTCGGGGATGTTTCCCTGGAATGGGACGGGGTGCAGGCGCCACCGATAAATCTGGTTCTGTCCTCAGCAAATCTCGGCGAGCCGGTTTATCTGCAAACGGAACAGATAGATTTGGCTGGCTGGTTCACTACGGCGCGGATCGCCGGGTTATTGAAAGGCGAAGTGTTGGATGCATTCGAATCGCTGCAACCGCGAGGTCAGCTCCGCAATCTGGAGCTCAGGGTCGCCGGAACGCGACTCAGGGATCTGACCCTCCGGGCCAATCTCGAGGACGTGAGTGCCGATTCGTGGAAGGGCGCGCCCGCGGTAACCAAGCTCAATGGCTATTTGGAAACCACGCCCGTGGCGGGTTTCGTAGACATTGCCAGCAACAATGGTTTTTCCATGTACTACCCGACGCTCCATCGGCATGAACTGGAATTCGAGCGCGCGGGCGGGCGGGTACACTGGCAAATCGATCTGGAGGAAGCCGCGATTCGCGTTCACAGTGGTTTGCTGTCCGTCAGCGGCGAAACGGGTGAGGGGCGCGGTTATGTTTCACTTTTTGTGCCCTTTGAATTCGGCAGCCGGCAAGAGGAATTGATCATTCAAGCGGGGCTGCGCCATAGCGCCCTGGGTTATCACCGGCAGTTTGTGCCGTATATTTTGCCCGATTCGTTGACCGGTTGGTTGAGCCAGAGTGTTGGGGAAGGCAAGGTAAGCTCTGGTGGCTTTGTTTACCGAGGCGGTTTCACCAGCGAATCGGTACGGCGCGCTGCCATTCAGCTGTTCCTCAACGTGGAGGGCGCGGACCTGACTTTCCACCCCAAATGGCCCGCTTTGCAACAAACCAATGGCGTATTCTGGCTGGATGACATGACCATTCTGGCGGATCTGAACAGCGGCCGTCTGTTCAACGCGCAGGTGCGAGATACCAAGGTACGGCTAACCCCACCATTGGACGGCGCGCAATTGACCCTGGATATTGCCGGTCGTGCCAGGGGCAATGCCGCAGACGGCTTACGTCTGGTTCGCGAAACGCCGCTTGGCAAGATGATCGGCACACAGCTGTTCGCCGATTGGAGCCTGAACGGCGACATGCAGGCCTGGGTAGATCTCAGCATTCCTCTGCAAGAGGGACGCAAACCGATTATTCGCCAAGTGGATGTGGATCTGCGCAATACGCGGTTAGCCACGGGCGATCTGCAGTTGCAATTTGATGACATCCAGGGCCGCGTCAGCTACAACGATCAACAGGGAGTGTACGCGGAACGTCTGACAGGGCAGTTTTGGCGGCACCCGATCACCGCTACTGTTAGTAGAACGATGCACGATGACACCGAATCGCTAGTGTTGAGTCTTACGGGCGCGACCGATATCCAGTCCTTGCGCGAGTGGAGCCCGCGTCCCGAACTGCAATTTCTTGAAGGACGAGCCGCCTACCAAGTTAGTCTGATGATACCTAACGGACAGTCAGGCAAGCAGCCCGTGCTGACCCTGGAAAGCGATTTGCACGGGGTGGCCGTTGACCTGCCTCAACCCTTTGGCAAAGCGGCCGAGGATCGACGGGCTCTCGTGATCAACGCGCCACTACAGGCTGGTGACGTTCAATACTATCTGCGATACGACCATAATGTTCATGCTTCCGCTAGTGTAAGGGACGGGCAGTTGATCGGTGCAGCGCTTGGTTTGGGAAAACGGACCGACCTCGAACAACGCGTGTTGGCAGTGCGGGGCACTCTGGACCATTTCGATCTTGGGGAATGGCAGGCAGTCCTGGATCGCTACAAAAACTATCGCCAGAGCGCTGGTGATTCGGTTGCGCTTGCAGGACACTTGCGGCCTGTCATCGATGTTCATTTCAACACTGTTACAGTCAATGATTTTTCGACAGAGGATCTGGCTCTCAAAGGAAGGCAAACAGCCGATCACTGGCAACTGGCGATGGACTCCCCGTTCATTGCCGGCGACGTGCGTCTTTATGTCGATAGTAAACAGCCAATCGTGGTCGACCTGGATCACTTGCGTCTACCCGGACAAGAGCCGCCAGAACCTCGCCATCCTTTCTTGCCGCCTCCCGAGTCTACAGCCGCCACCGATTTGTTGGCTGACATAGACCCGAGTACGTTGCCCGCCATGGATTTCGCGGTTCGCGAGTTTTGGGTGGGGGATGCGGACTACGGTACCTGGTCATTCCGCCTTCGGCCCACTTACACCGGATTGATGGCTAATGAAATTGTTGGCAACGTCCGCGGCGGGCGAATCACCGGAATGCAGGCAGGCGAAGGTGCGGAGCTATGGTGGGACAGAATCGACGGGGAGGACGTCAGCCGCTTTAACGGACGATTTGTCACCGCCAACCTGGGAAGCGCTCTACAACAATGGGATCAGCCGCGTTTGCTGGATAGCGAATCGTCCGAGTTCGAGGCGCGGCTGAATTGGCCGGGTTCGCCGGCGGCCATTACCGTAACCGTCATACAAGGCGATATTGTGATGGCAATAAAGCGGGGAACCTTCATTCGCGGTGCCGGTGAGGCAAGCACCGGCAGTGCGCTATTGGAACTCATTGCTTTTTTTAATTTTGACACTTGGCTGCGACGCCTACGGCTGGACTTTTCGGACTTATCCCGCGCCGGTACCAGCTTTGAAACCATTAATGGCGCACTGCAATTTGATCAGGGCAAGGTGTACATGAACACACCGGTTGTAGTCAACAGCCACTCCAGCCGGTTTCAAATGGCCGGAGTGCTGGACTTGGTCGAATCTGAGTTGGATACCCGATTGATTGCCACGATCCCAGTGGGAGGCAATCTCACCTTTGTGGCGGCCCTGGCCGGCATGGGTTTGCCAGCGGTGGCCGGCATGTGGCTTATCAGCAAGGTGTTCGAAGAACAAATTGGAAAAATGTCCAGCCTAAGTTTCAACGTGACCGGCCCGTTGGACGATCCGGAGATGGACTTTGTGCGCTTGTTTGATGACGATGCGATGAGTGAGGGGAGGTGAACAGGGAAAACGGAAAAAATTTGACACTGCGCTAGCCGAAAGTTCTGCTCTCACATCTCACATCTCACATCTCACATCTCACATCTCACATCTCACATCTC
>JBBDIU010000069.1:0-30356 GCA_040880205.1 Cellvibrionaceae bacterium | reverse complement strand
CCCTTCCTTCACTAGCGACTAGAGATTAGCGACTAGCGACTTTCTCTCCCCCTTCCGATCCCTAGGTGGTCGTGCCACTAATGCTTTCAGTCTTACCAGCGCCCCATCATCCCCGGCGTAGACACAACGTTCGTAGCTATCGGTTACCCGCCCTGCCCAACTCGCCAAGTCCGGCCGTTGTTCGCCAACCCGAGCAAGCAATGTACGCGGGCCCTCCCCCATACCGCGCTCCACGCCACGGCGTTTTAGGACACGTAAAAATCGCCGGTACGCCGTGTCGGCGGCGCCCCGGCGCGGTTTGAGGCCACTGAGCAGCAAACTGGCGCCAACCAGTGCAAATACCACTGTCCCGGTTCCAAGTACGAGCGCCGCAATGCGCCACGCTTCGATTGCGCCCAATATGTTTCGCAACAGCCCCCGCTGCTTGTCCTGGTCGTAGTTCATTACCCAACGATGCCAATCGTATTCGAGCACTTCCAAGCGCAACGCGATGAGACTGAACAGTGGAATACCACGATAGTTTTCCAGTGAAAAGGGGTTATCCAATAAATTCCTGTCCGCCGGACTCAAGGCTCCACCCAGCCCTGACTCGATCCTCTGTGGCGCAACAGCGGCGGTTGGATCCACCCGCACCCAACCTTCCCCAGCAAGCCACACTTCACTCCAGGCGTGCGCGTCGGCCTGCTTAACCACTAGAAAGTTTTTTAGCGGATTGAGCTCGCCACCTTGATAGCCGACCACAATGCGGGCGGGAATACCCGCCGCTCGCATCATAACCACGAAGGCGCTGGAAAAATGTTCACAAAAGCCGCGTTTGCTTTGCCATAAAAAATCGTCCACCGGATGTTGCCCCAACAGCGGCGGCTCCAGGGTGTAAATGAATTCCCGATTAAAATAATCCAGGACGCGTTCGATGTAATCTCGAGGATTGCTGGCATCTGCCATCCACTGCCGCGCTTGCTGTTGTGAACGGGGGTTTGCATTTTCGGGCAAGGACAATTCCCTTTGACGGATACGGGGCGATAGCCCTTCACTGGCAATAGAATAATTCAGGTGGGATTCCACCTCGTATTGGTAACGGTTCCTAACTGGACGTCTGTAAACGAGCCGGAAATCACGCGTCAAACCAATTCCGTCGCCCTTGGCGGTGGGTGTAGCCAATGCGTAGAGCCAAGGCTGCTGAGTGGGTTCAAGAATGATCTCGTAGCCCAGCGGTTCACCTTGCACTTTAATCAAGCGACGCCAGGGCTTCGGCTCTTCGGTTGTCCAGTTGATCGCTTCACCGCGAAAACTGCTAAATTCCGTTTGCGTCCAGCGGCGTCCGTCGAATTCAGAAAAAACGAGTCCTCGCCAATATAAAAACCGTGGCGCTGGCACGGCGCCATCAAACGTCACTCTGAATGCTGTTGCATTGTCTTGTACCAGGTTGCTGAAATCTCCCGGGGACATACTATCGTTGACCCCGGACCTGGCACTGTGCTGCTGCTGCGGTACCGCCCAAAGTGATCCGATGCGTGGCATGACCACGAAGAGTACCAACATAAGCGGTAGACTTTGCGCCACCAGCATGCCGGCGAACTTGAAGCTTCGCCAAGGGTATCGGTGACCTGCGGACTGATGCAGTCCGAGCAAGGCGGTGGTCAGGGTGGTTATCGTCAACACGACGTAGGTGGTCGCGACCAGGGTAGCTGAAAACAGAAACTGGGTGGCTGCGACAAAGTAGCCGAGAAAGATGACGATCAGAGCATCGCGTTTTTGGCGCATTTCCAACAGTTTGAGCAGGAATGCCGTAATCAGCAGGCCAATCATGGGCTCAATCCCAAAAAAACGGCCGTACTCTGAAAACAGCCCCATTATGCACAGCGCAACAATAAGGCCCTTGATCCAGCGGTTTGGAAACGGCCACCTGCCGCGAAATATTTGAACCCGCCAGACCACTACAATGAACCAAGCCAACAACATCCAGATGGGCAGCCGGGATAAATGCGGAATAATCAACAGTGTCTGGGCACCCAGTAGCCACAACAGGGTGTTGCGTGGAATTTGGAACAAGGGCATCACGATGAACGCGCTCCATTGCCTTTTCCGGGAAGTCGCGATTCCCCCGTTTCATCGGCCCCGAACAGTGCCAGCATTCGCAAGGCCTGGTCGCAATGCGTTTGTCCGCTCCCCGGCGGTAAGGACTCGCCAGGCAAGCGCAGTCCGTATTCGGTGTCCGTCCTACTCACTTGCAGCACCCAATAGCACAGCCGTGACAAGCGTGCTTCCCAATTCATGCCGGCAAAGTAATCCCAGTCCAGCCATAATCGGCTATCGGTATTTGCAACGTATTCCTTACTGTGCAGTCCCATGCCGCGTGCATAATGTTTCCAAGCCACGTTGCGCAGCGAATCGCCCGGTCGGTAATCCTTGTAGCCAGCAAATTCGTCGGTGCCCCGCCATGTGGAGGTATCGCCTTCCTGGTTAATGGCATGGGCTTGAGGCAAGGGTCCCGCTGGCACCGGTTTGGGATACACCAATACGCGACATTTCATATCCAGACGCGTCCAGCAGCGAACAATTCCCAGGGGAAAGCGGCTCTCCACCACCAAACGTCCGGGATTACACCAACCCCTGCCTTGGGTCGGCACAAAAACACTGGCGATTGTTTCCGCCTGTTCCAGCAAATTGATTACGACTATTTCACTGCCCGCCCAGCAAAGTTGAATACTGTCGCGCGGTCGCCTTCCATCGCGCGTCAATAGCAGTTTTATTTCCGCGCGTTCACCGCTAATGGCGGGGCTGGCGCTCATTAGCTGGACTGATACCCCGGACAGATTGGCAAAGGTGTGAAGAATGCTAAGAACGAATAAAGCAATTAGCATAAAGCCCAGCCCCAGCACCAAATTGTTTTCGTAATTGGTGCCAACCAACCAGAGTACAAAGGTGAGCAGCAGAAAGCCAAAACCGGCGCGGGACGGAAAGATAAACAGTGATCGTCGGTTAAGATGCTGGCGCTGTGCGGCGGGCCGCCGGGAGTCGGCCCAGGCCCAGAAGCGGTCGCGATAATTGTTTAATGCGGCTCGATTCATTGTCACGGGCGATCACTGCGTTGAGAATTGACGTTGTTTCAAGGTGACCGATAGAGTTCCTGGGAATGAACCCGAATGCGCCGCGGCCTTCGCTATGCACCCATCACATCGACGCTGTTGAGCAGGCGCTCCACCAGTGCGAGCCCTCCGTGGTCACCAAAATCGCCGGCGTCACGAACGCGATGACCAATCACCGCAGAAGCCACCGCTTGCAGGTCTTCGGGAATCAAATATTGTCGGCCTTCAATCAAGGCCCAGGCCTTGGCGCTGCGCAGAAGTGCCAATGCGCCGCGCGGCGATAATCCGCAACTAAACTCAGGCGCGGTGCGAGTATAGCCAACCAATCGTTGCAAATAATCCAGTAGACTGTCGGAAGCCGTTATTCGATCGACCGCCGCTTGCAACGCGGTGAATTCCTTTAATTCCACGCAGGGCTGCAAGTGCTCCAAGCGTTCGCGCGGATTCACCCCCACCAGCAGGGAACGTTCCGCGCGACTATCCGGATAGCCCAACTCAATACGCATCAGAAAACGATCCAGCTGCGACTCCGGCAAAGGAAAGGTGCCCGATTGGGTAATGGGGTTCTGGGTGGCAATAACAAAAAACGGATCCGGCAAGGGCCGCGTGTCACCTTCCAGGGTCACCTGACGTTCTTCCATGGCTTCCAGCAGTGCGCTTTGCGTTTTGGGCGTGGTCCGATTGATTTCATCGGCCAGGAGTATCTGGCTAAACACGGGCCCTGGATGGAAATTGAAGCGATTGGTCTCGCGATCAAAAACTGAAAAGCCGAGGATGTCCGCCGGCAGCATGTCGCTGGTAAATTGGACACGTCGATAGGACAGTCCGAGCACCCTGGCCAATGCCTGGGCCAAGGTGGTCTTGCCCATTCCGGGCAAGTCCTCGATCAGCAAATGGCCTCGGGACAGCAGGCAGGCCAGCGCCAATTTGACCGCCTGCTCCTTGCCCAATAACACCGTGCCGACTTGGCTGATAATGCGGTCCAACAAATTCTGCATAACGACTTGAATGGTCCTTAGTTGCCTTTTCCGAACGCCACTGTTGCCTTGCCCCAACGCCACAATCTGGAACGCGGCAAGAATCCTGCCGCAAAGCACCTCGAGTGCAAGTTTTGAAAAGGCTCCAGCCCGACAGTTAATACCATAAGGATAGACGGCACATTCCCAAATCGCCAAGTGACTGTGACCCTGGTGAATGTAGCGTAGCGGAACCGCTGTCGATAGCGGCGTGGCTAGGTTTCAGTGCGACTAGGTTTCAGTGCACTAAGCTTCAGTACGGCTAGGCTTTCGCGTAACTAGATTTCAGACGCGGCTTATAGCCCGCCTTCGGCATCGTTATGCAAGCCGAAGGCACTGGCGCCCTCATCGTCGGATTCACGCTGGCGGAGGGTGCGCACCTTGTCGTTGCGCTCGGCGGCGAGCTTGTCCAGGTAGGTCTGGCTGACATCGCCGGTGACGTATTCACCGGTGAATACGGAGCACTCGAAATCCTTGATCTTGCGGTTGCCTTCCCCCGAGGCCGCGATGAGGTCTTCCAGGTCCTGGTAGACCAGCCAATCGGCACCGATTTCCTTGCAAATTTCTTCGACGCTGCGGTCGTGGGCGATCAATTCCCGAGCGCTGGGCATGTCGATGCCATAGACGTTCGGGTACTTTACCGGTGGCGCGGCGGAGGCGAAATACACTTTCTTCGCCCCCGCGTCGCGCGCCATTTGGATAATCTGCTGGCAAGTTGTCCCCCGCACAATGGAGTCATCCACCAGCAATACGTTCTTGCCGCGAAACTCCAGTTCGATGGTATTAAGTTTTTGTCGAACCGACTTTCGTCGCTGTTGTTGCCCGGGCATGATAAAGGTTCGCCCGATATAGCGGTTCTTGACCAGGCCCTCGCGAAACTTAACCCCCAAATGCTGAGCCAGGGCCTGACCCGCCACCCTGCTGCTATCGGGAATGGGGATTACCACGTCGATGTCGTGATTGGGCACTTCGCGGATAATTTTCTCCGCCAGGTTCTCGCCCTGCCGCAGGCGTGCCTTGTACACCGATACACCGTCCATGATCGAATCCGGCCGCGCAAAATACACGTGTTCGAAAATGCAGGGCCGTAGCTGCGGCTTGGCCGCGCACTGGCGGCTGTGCAGTTTGCCGTCGCGGGTGATGTAGATAGCTTCGCCGGGCGCCACGTCGCGGACCAGGGTAAAACCCAGCACGTCCAATGCCACGCTTTCCGAGGCAACCATGTACTCGTCTCCCGCTTCGCTGGACCGTTTTCCAAACACCAGGGGACGAATCCCCCAGGGATCACGAAATGCGACGATGCCGTAATTGGCGATCAATGCCACCGCGGCATAACCACCCCGGATGCGACTATGCACGGCGGTAATCGCGGCAAAAATGTCCTCTTCAGCGGGCACCAGCTTGCCCAGCTCTTGCAGTTCGTGGGCAAATACGTTGAGCAGGACTTCGGAATCGGAGTCGGTATTGACGTGCCGCAAATCAGCCTTGTAAAGGTGTTCGCTGACTTCCTTGAAATTGGTCATGTTGCCGTTGTGGGCCAAGGCAATACCGTAGGGGGAATTAACGTAGAACGGTTGGGCCAGCGCGGGGCTGGAGCCGCCGGCGGTCGGATAACGACAGTGGCCAACACCAATGTTGCCGCGCAGGCGGTGCATGTGGCGGGTTCGGAATACATCCTTGACCAGGCCATTGGCTTTTTGCTGTGCGAGTTTACCGCCATCACAGGTGACAATACCGGCCGCATCCTGACCCCGATGCTGCAAAACGGTGAGTGCATCGTACAACTGCACATTCACATCGGTCTTGCCTACAATACCTACAATGCCACACATAAATTAGCCACCTGAAGACTTATTAACCCATTACTAAAACAAACCCGTTACGAAGTTGATAACACTGCCCGCGATCTGTCGACACCAGTGCTCCATGGCCAGGAAATGAGGTATCAGGCTCGACCGATGCCACCAGGCCTCCTGATCAATAGGAATCAGGGGCGGCACCAGCAGCAATACCGCCATGACAATAATCACACCGCGAACCAGGCCAAAAAACATCCCAAATAGCCGATCAGTACCCGACAAGCCCGTCATTCGGACCACTTCGGCGATCAGGTAGTTCGCCATGGCCGCTACTATCAGCGTAGCTGCAAATAGAAGCCCAAAGGCGACCATTTCGCGAACGGAAGGGGATTCGATGGAATTGGCAAAGAGCGTGGCAAGAGAAGCGCTGAAAAGCATGGCTACGGTGAAAGCGGCCACCCAACCGGCCAGGGACAAGGCTTCCTTGACGAAGCCGCGTTTGACACTGATGAGGCTCGAAACAAAAAGTACCCCGAAGATGCCCAGGTCTGCCCAGTTCATAGCGGAATCATTTGAAGCGGAATAATAGCTGCCTTCCTATTAACCCGGCGATTAACAAGCGCGTATGCTAAAGGGAAAATGGGCGTGAATCAATTGCGATGGACTCTCGCCATCATGATCAAACGCACCGGCCTCAGGGTTTGAATTCGACAATGAGTGCGTCCGTATCAAATTGCGCGTCGATGGAACGCTTTAGCGCCTCGACCTGCGCTTTGTTGACTTTCGGCCCTACAAATACTCTGAACAGCGGGCCCTGAGCCGAATTCGCTTCGCGGATATAACTGGTATATCCCTCGTTTTCCAAACGTTCCAGGATGGCGTCGGCCCGCTCGCTGGATTGAAAGCTGGCCACTTGTAGTGACCAGGCATAGGGCACGCCGTCGTCATTCAAAACTGGCGGTTCGGGTTGATCCCTGCTCGAGCTCCCGCCCCCACGATCAACGGGTGCCGGGGTCTCGGTCGGTGACGGTGGGTCCAATGATCCAATGTCGGTGGAGTCCGGCGGACCCGGTTCCACCACTTCGTGCGGATAATTTTCCTCCAAAGGCTTGGCCGGAGGAATATTGTCGGGCTGCACCGGTTTCGGCACTTCGAACAGTTCAGTTACCACTACCGGCTCGGGCGGAACCTGGCTGGTCATATCAACCGCGCGGCGCGAGTCCTGTTTAAACAAACTGGGCAAGAACAGAACGGCAATCGCGCCCAGCACTATAGCGCCGATCAAGCGTTGCTTCAGGCCGTCATCCATCGCCCAATCCCGTCACCTTCTCCACGATTCGCACCTGTCACCTCCCGCTCCCTACCATTCACCAGTTCGTCCCCGCATTGCGCCTGAGCCGACACATTTCACCATTCACCATTCACCATTCACCATTCACCATTCACCATTCACTTTATTCACCTTTCACTTTTCACATTTCACCATTCACTTCTCACTATCCACCATCGCCAACACTGCCGCCACCGTATAAAACGAACCCACGACCAAAACCCGGTCGCCTTCCCGTGCTGCTTCGAGCGCTTCGGCAAAGGCCGTCGCAACAGTATCACAGGATCGGCCTTGGTCGCCAAGTGCCTGCAGGCTGTGCAGCAGTTCGGTTGGATTGGCCGCACGCGGATTGCCCGGTAATCCTCCGAGAAACCATCGGTCCACCACCGGCGCCAATGCTCGCAGCATGGACTCGTAATCCTTGTCCGCCATAACCGCGAACACCGCCAGAGTCTTACCCTGCGAAGACGCGCGCAGACGTTCCGCCAGGTAGGCCGCCGCCGCGGGATTGTGGGCCACGTCCAGAGTCACGTCTTTGCCTCGGTATTGCAGCTGTTGGCAGCGGCCGGGCAAGGTCGTGCTTTTCAGCACTTCCGTCAGGCTTTCCGCGCTGACGGAATTGCCAAGCAGCTCAAAGGCCTGCAAAGCGGCCGCCACACTCGGAAGGGGCAATCGCGGCAGCGGGAGATCCTGCCACTCCAGCAGTTGGGCGTCGTGCCCGAGACCGCACCAAGTCCAGCTATTATCTTCCGCGACCCAGGATATATCCCGCCCTCCCAGCAACAGATCAACCCGGGAGTCCCCCGCGATGGTCAGTAGGGAAGCGGGGGGATCCGGATCGACGCAAATGGCGTGCTTGTGGTTGCGAAAAATGCCGGCTTTTTCCCGACCAATGGTCTCCCTGTCATTACCCAGCCAATCTTGGTGATCCAAGTCCACGCTGGTCACCACGGCAATATCGGAATCGACCATATTGACCGCGTCAAGTCGCCCGCCCAGACCCACTTCCAACAACAGGTTGTCCACCCCGGCCCGCACAAAGATCAACAAGGCGGCCAAAGTACCGAACTCAAAATAAGTCAGGGAAGTCTCGCCCCGGGCGGCGTCGATGTGTTCAAAGGCTGACATGATTTGCGCATCACTGGCCGACTGGCCATTGATGCGGATACGTTCGCTGTAATGCAGAAGATGGGGGGAGGTGTAGGCGCCCACCGACTGGCCGGCGGCAATACATAGATTCTCCAGGATGGCGATACACGAACCTTTGCCGTTGGTACCCGCAATGGCGACCACCTTCGCCTTGCGGTCGGTTTGCAGCGAGGACAACTCGGGGAGGTTGCCCGCCACCTGCCGTACCCGGTCCAATCCCAGTTCGATCGCCGTGGGATGAAGCGATTCCAGCCACCCTAGCCAATCGTCAAGCGTTTTGAATCGCATCGCATCTCGCTGAATGTGAGTGTTGAATTATGATCGGATCATGAATCGAGCGCCGCGCGGATAGGTGCAATCAAGTCACCAATCGCCGCCGCAATCGCATCGCCGCTTTCGCCGGCCATTTGCCCCATCTTGTCCACCAATATACTGCCGACCACGGCGCCATCCCCTTGCTGGGTCGCCGCTTTAGCGGTTTCACCATTTTTAATCCCGAAACCGACACAGATAGGCAGGTCCGTGAGTTTGCGAAATTCGCTCAGCTTTTGATTGACCGAGGCCACGTCCATGTTTGCAGCGCCGGTAACACCCTTCAATGAAACGTAATACAGAAAGCCGCCCGCAAAGGAAATGATGTGCTTGGCGCGTTCGGCGGTTGTGGTGGGTGCGAGCAGAAAAATATTTTCAATGCCCTTTTTTTTCAGTTCATCGTTGAGCGCTCGTGCTTCTTCCGGCGGCAAATCGACCACAATAACACCGTCCACACCTACATCGGCCGCTTCGCGGGCGAAGGTTTCATAGCCCATGCGCTCAATGGGATTATCGTAGCCCATCAGCACTACCGGGGTTACTTGGTCGGATTCACGAAAGGCCTTCACGGTCCGCAGTGTGGAACGCAAGCTGGTCTTGTGCGCGAGCGCCCGTTCATGGCCCAATTGAATAGTCGGACCGTCCGCCATGGGATCTGAAAACGGAACGCCTACTTCAATAAGGTCAACGCCCTGCTTCGCCATAGTCAGCATGGTGGGCAAGGTCGCATCGGGACTGGGATCACCACTGACCAAATACGTTACCAAGGCCTTGCGCTTGTTTTCCTTTAGCGTTTCGAAACAGCGTGAAATTCGATTCATCTACCATTACCAGTTATTGTTCCCGAGCCCTTCCTTCACTAGCGACTAGAGATTAGCGACTAGCGACTTTCTCTTTTTCCCACTTCCCATCTATCAATCAATGGTCAAGCCATCGATTTCCGCAACTGTCATAAGATCCTTGTCACCGCGTCCAGACAGATTTACCACGATGATTGCATCCTTTGCCATGGTGGGTGCGAGCTTTTCCGCATAGGCCAGTGCATGGCTGGATTCCAGCGCGGGGATAATGCCTTCGGTGCGGGTCGTTTTACGGAACGCCGCCAGCGCTTCGTCGTCGTTAATGGCGACGTATTCTACCCGGCCTTCGTCTTTCAGCCAGGCGTGTTCCGGCCCTACGCCGGGGTAATCGAGGCCAGCGGAGACCGAATGGGTCTCCATGATCTGCCCGTCCTCATCTTCCATCAGATAGGTGCGGTTGCCGTGCAACACGCCCGCAATGCCTACCGACAGAGGCGCGGCATGCTTGCCTGTTTCGACACCCAAGCCACCGGCTTCCACGCCGTACATGGCGACATTGGCATCGTTTAGAAACGGGTAGAACAAGCCAATGGCATTGGAGCCGCCGCCCACGCACGCTACCAATGCATCGGGCAGGCGTCCGGCCTGCGCCAAACACTGTTCGCGTGCCTCGCGGCCAATGATCGATTGAAAATCGCGAACCAGTTGCGGATAGGGATGCGGCCCCGCCACCGTGCCAATTATGTAGAAGGTGTTGTCCACATTGGTGACCCAGTCACGCATTGCTTCGTTCATCGCGTCTTTCAGCGTGCGGGAACCGGAGGTCACCGGGATGACTTCCGCGCCCAGCAGCTTCATCCGATAGACGTTGGGCGCTTGTCTTTTGACATCGTCCGCACCCATGTACACCTGACATTGCAAACCCAGGCGCGCCGCGATGGTCGCGGTGGCGACGCCGTGCTGGCCGGCACCGGTTTCCGCGATTACCCGTTGCTTGCCGGTATGTTTTGCCAGCAAAGCCTGGCCAATTGTGTTGTTAATCTTGTGAGCGCCCGTGTGATTCAAATCTTCACGCTTGAGGTAAATTTGAGCACCGCCAAAATCCCGGGTGAGGCGTTCGGCCAAATACAAAGGCGATGGACGCCCAACATAATGGCTAAGATCGCGATCAAATTCGGCCCGAAATTCAGTATCGTTCTTCAAGCGTGTATAGAGTGCGTTGAGTTGGTCCAATGCATCGATCAGGGTTTCGGACACAAAGCGACCACCGTATTGGCCGAAATGGCCACTGGCATTGGGCAAGGTGGTGTAGTCTTTCATCGATGATGTCATTCGTTCCCCGCTATTGGGCATTTATCTATTAACCTAGCAATCAAATAGATCGTCCCTCTATTTGATCGTCGCCCTTGAAATACTGGCGCAAGTACGCGAACTTGCTGATATTCCAAGGGCTCGCGCTGGCCTATGGCCAGCGGCGGTACATCCCTGTACCGCACAATTAACCCGACAATCTTAATTGCAGGGTTAATAGTTGGCGGCTCTTACCCGGTCGATGAACTGGCGAATCTTTTTCGGATCCTTTACGCCGCGCGACAGCTCAACACCGCTGCTCACGTCCACACCATAAGGTCGCACAGCGCGCACCGCCGCTTCGACATTGGTCGGGTTTAAGCCACCCGCCAAAATCCAGTGGTGTTCGCTGTTCTCGGGGACGCATCGCCAATCGAAGGATTGTCCGGTGCCGCCCTGTGCCTGACTGCTCAAGGTATCCAATAAAATACCCCGGGCATTGGTAAAGCGTGCGGCTTGCGTGAGAATATCCTGCCGTACCGCAGCGACGGACGTTTGATCTACTTCTTCGCCCTCCAAGGGGCGTACCTTGATCGCCTTCAGGTAGGGCCGCTTGAATCGTTCGCAATAGTCCGGCGTTTCGGTACCGTGAAATTGCAACACCTGAAGCGGTACTGTTGCGATTACTTGATCGACAAACTCAGGCTCGGCGTCCACGAACAAACCTACCACGGTCACAAAAGGCCCCACCGCCAACGCAATGTCTCGGGCCACGGACCGGGAGACCGCCCGTGGGCTTTCCGCAAAAAAAATCAGCCCGATGGCATCGACACCGCAATTCGCCGCCACCAAAGCATCACCCTTGGTGGTGAGACCGCAGATTTTGGTTCGCGTGTAGCCGGTCATGCTATTTCCGAATGGTTGCGGCAGGCAATCTCGTGCAGCGGTGCCCAGAGGCCGCGGATCCAACAGCGCGTAATCAGTTCCGCGTTGATAGGGTTGGGATGTTACCAGAATCCACGCAACCGTGCGCCGCATTAACTCAGGCGCTAATCCAATCCAAGACTTCCGGCAAAAAATAAGGACCCAGGGGATTCGGTGGCAATTGAAAGCCTGAATCGTATTCAACATCCACCAGGTACAAACCCGCCGCCGGACCGGTTACCCCACCTTGGGTGCGGTCGCGGGCAAGCAGAACTCGCTGTATCCAGTCCGTCGGTTTGTCGCCACAACCGATAGTCATCAGCACTCCGACTATATTGCGCACCATGTGGTGCAAAAAAGCGTTGGCCTTGATTTCCATGACAATCAGGTCGCGGTTGCGACAGAACCGAAGGTGCCGCACATGGCGCACGGGACTGCGCGCCTGGCACTGAGAGGCACGAAAGGAACTGAAATCGTGCTCTCCCACCAGACTGGCGGCCGCCACCACCATCGCTTGATAATTGAGCGGCCGCTTTTGCCAGGTCACTTGCTCGCGCATCAGCGCCGGGCGGGTTGGGTTGTTGTAAATGATATAGCGATAGGTGCGTGCCACGGCGCCAAACCGGGCGTGGAAGCTGCTGGGCACCATTTGCGCCCATTTGACGCTTACTCCTTGCGGTAAGCGCGCGTTGACCCCCAGTGACCACGCCTTGAGGGGCCGGTCCGCAAGGGTGTCAAAATGCACGATCTGGTAACAGGCGTGGACACCGGCGTCGGTGCGGCCGGCACAGACCAGGGTTATGGCTTCGTCCGCCACACTGGACAGGGCCAACTCCAGACTCTTTTGCACCGTTTCCACCGCAAACCGCTGGGCCTGAAAGCCATGGAACAGCGAGCCGTTGTACTCCACGCATAGGCATACCCGTCGCATGCCGTCGGGAAACACCATTCCAGTCTTGAGTTCACAATTGCGGGAATAAATGGGGATAGTCATGGGAAGGGCCGGAGAATGGGGGGCAAATGTGAGCGGTGAAATGTGAAACCAGATTGAACGTTTTCTTTGGTCCTATCTCACGTCTCACGTCTCACCATTCACACCATCTTCTCCAATAGCTCCGCCGCTTCGCGTTTTTGCTGATCGTTGCCCTCGCTGGAGACTTCATCAAGGATGTCCTTGGCACCATCCTGATCGCCCATGTCGATGTAGGCTCGCGCCAAATCGAGCTTGGTGGCAACTTCATCGGTATCGGCGAGAAAATCCAATTCGCTGTCCAGGTCTTCATCCACGCCGACGTCCTGGTCCTCGCCGAAGGCAAACTCGTCGGCTGAATTCCCTCCCGCTTTATGCGGGGTGGACCAATCCGAGTCATCCAGATCGGAAGAGCCGAGATCGTCGAGGCTGAAATCGTCCTCCACCCCTGCCGCGGTTTTCTCGTTCAACGCGGGAACTGTTTCCGTGGGAGACACAACCGCAACGTCATCATCAACTGGATCGTCCAGATCACCCACCAACGCGTCCATTTCCTGGTCCAGCGCCGCCAGGTCCAGATCGCCCATGTTCATATCGAAATCGTCGTCTGCGTCGGGAGCTGGTTTGGAATTGGAACTTTCCAACCTTGATTCGGTTTGTTCGGCTTCGGATTCGGTGTCCGTATCCGTTAAGGTCGTGGCGCTAAACTCGAGATCGGACAGAATGTCGTCGTCCCCGTCACCCGGAGCGGAAAAACCGTCGTCGTCCAGATCCAGACTTAAATCGGAATCCGCGTCGCCTTCCTCACCCAGATCAAGATCTAGGCTGAGTTTGGAGTGCTCCGCGGTTTCCCCAGGGTCGGTCTCGTCCATATCGGCATTGTCGATGGCGCTATCCAGGTCGAGGCTAAAGTCCAGACCTTCGCCTTCCGCCGCCGGCTGTTCACCGTCTCCCCCGGTGTCATCCGCCGCGGCGAACTCCTCGTTGAAATCAATTGCACCGACCGGCTGATCCACGTCCAGCTTGTCTTCGCCGTCGCTGTCCAGGTCGAAGTTGAAATCGAAGGCGTCGTCCTGATCGCTCCCGGCTTCCGAGGGTACCGGTGCCGAGCCGTCGAAATCAATACTCAAATCACCCAGACCATCCGCCGCCCGTGCGTCGCCATCATCGGCTTGCGCTGCCGAACTCGCGTCCGTACCCACCGACAACTCACCGCCAAAATCGTCACTGGAAAAGTCCAGGCCATCGCCGCGCGCGTCGGCAACGCCAGGTTCACCTTCGAACTGACCGGCACCGGGAATCCCACCGCGCAATTCGGCCGCGCGGGCCGTTGCGGCAGCGTCACCCATGGACAGCAACTGGCCGTATTCATGATCAAATTTACCAACGTCCTTGGTGTCGGCGTAGACTTCCAATAATTTCAGTCGAGCATCGACATTGTTCGGTTCGTTCACCAGGGCTTTTTGTAGCATTTCTTCCGCCTGGTCAAACTTGCCATAGGCGATATAAATGTCCGCCTCGGCAACCGCATCGCCGGTTTCGGGTTCCACCGGTGCGTCGGATTCAACTTCTTCCTCGATAGCGGCCTGCTCACCCGTATCAAACGCCGGCTGATCATCAAATTCCGCCGTCTCGCTCAGAAACTCGTCATCCGCTGTTTGCCCGTCGTCAGCAAACAGGTCGTCATCGTCCATGTCATCGAAGGTTTCCATTTCCGCCTGGGAGCGACGATGCAGGAAGTAAACAACGCCACCGAGAATTGCCAGAAGCGCGACGAGTAAGTACCAAAGATTCGCCATCAATAGGTCGACGATGGTAGGTTGCGGCGCTTGCGCCTGGGGAACGACCGTTCGGGTCGGCTGAGCAACCGGCTCCGGCCCTGCCCCGTCGACCGCCTGGGTCGGAGCATCGGCTTGTGGCTGATCTCCGGAAGCCTGGTCTTCTTCGGCGATCTGATCAGGTGCCGTATCAGTGCCGGCCTCCGATTCGGTGCCCGCCGGTGCAGCGCCTGTATCGCTTGCGACTCCGGCCTGTTCCGCAGCCAATTGCAAGGCTCGCATTTCCTCGCTACTGACCTCGATCAAACGCTCCATGGTCGCAATCTGTGCTTCCAGCTCGGTCACCCGGGTATTCAATTCTTCATTTTCCCGCCGCGTGGCGTCGAGCTCTTCGGCCGTAATGGCCAGTTCGTTCTCCAATGCGTCGGTACGTGCGGAGGTATCTCCGGCACCGCTGCGTTCGGCGGCACCCTGGGTGTCGCCCGGCGCCGCCAGAGTCAATTGACCACGGCGCGTTTGCGAATCACTCTGCGTGGCCGGACGGGTGCGCGATGCTTCCAGTTCGGCTCCGGCAACGGGACCGCCACGATTTTCGGCCCAGCGGTTGTTCTGATAAGCGACTTCACCAATGGCGGAACGCTGATCCAGTGTTTCAATTTCGCCCTGGTCGGGAAGACGCAGGACCTGACCGCGTTTCAGCCGGTTGATATTGCCATCGATAAAGGCATCTGGATTGAGGCGTTGCAGGGCGAGCATGGTCTGTTGAACCGACACATCGCTGGTGGGCCGCACGCGCAATGCAATTTCCCAAAGTGTATCGTTGGCTTCAACCAGGTATTCCTCCGCGCTGGAACCGGCACTGACCGAGCGGACCGGTGCAGGCGCGGGTTGGGCACGCGGCGGCTCTCCCTGCTGGCGCTGCTGGGCAGGACGCGCTGGCGCGCGCGGCGGCTCCTGAGCCTGTTGACGCGGCTCGGCTTGACGGGTCGGCGGCGCTGTGGGTTGCGCCTGTTGCGGTTCGGGCGGGGCCGTCCGTACCCCTTGCACGGGTTGCGCGGGCCGGTCGGCGAACACTGGAATATCCATGAGTAGCGTGTACTCACGCAGCAGCCGACCACCGCCGGATGATTCCGCCTCCAGTAAAAAGATCAGGTAGGGTTCCCGCACTGGTTCATCGGTGGTAACCCGTATCATGGGACCATCGGGGTGATCCAGTTGAACGTCGAACTTCAGCGATTGCAAAAAGAAGATTCGACTAACACCGAAACGCCGGAAATCCTCCGCGCTGGCCAGCTTAATAAGGATGTCCTCTTCCGTGAGATTGCGCACTTGTAGCAGCTTTATCTCCGCGTCGAGAGGTTCGTTGAGCGTCGAGTTGAGCGTGATTTCGCCCAAACCGAGCCCGTGGGCCCCGGTGCAGCAGAGCGCCCCAACAAATCCGACGATGAACGTCAGCTTACGAAGATGCATAGGATTATCCTTTTGTTATCTCCTCGGCCTTAGTGCGAACTGCCCGCGGACAGCAATGGCGTCTTTGACCTCTATTACGGTGTACCGGAAAAAAGTGCTCACTTACGAGTTAGTGCCTGCCCACGGTAACCGTCGATAATTATGTGATCTGCCGACCAGTCCATTTGCGTTTGCGAGCCATATACTCGAGTCTATTCACACCTGTTTGGTCACAAAATGCAGCGGCGCAGTACTCACTAGCGGGGAAAGACCACCTATACAAATCAGCTAAAGCTAGAATATCTCTTCACTCATTGGCGTAAGTATTCATTATAGATGGGTTTTTATCAACCTTTCGGCGATTTGTACAGCATTCAAGGCCGCGCCCTTCCGCAGGTTGTCTCCTACACACCAAAGGTTTATTTCGCAATCGTTGTCCAGGGAACGACGAATCCGGCCCACAGTCACCAGATCCGCGCCCGTGGCCTCGTGCACGGCGGTGGGGCCCGCATCGCCCTGGCGGCTCAATCGCAGCCCCGGCGCGCGTTTCAGCAAAGTAGTTACTTCGCCTGCAGACACTGGAGTATCAGCTTCCACGCTGATAACTTCTGAATGAGAGTAGAACACTGGAGCCTGCACACAAGTCGGATTGAGAGAAAATTCAGGGTCGTCGAGCAGCTTTTTGGTTTCCGCCGCCAAGTCAATCTCCTCCCCCGAATAGCCCTCTGAAGAAAGGGGCGAGGTTTGCGGCAAAATATTGAAGGCCATCTGCTTAGGGAAAACTTCACCGCTGGCCGCCATACCATTCAACAGACGAGCGGTTTGTCCGGCTAACTCATCAACACCCCGTCTGCCCCGATTGGACACAGGCTGCAAGCTGCAAACTGCCACCCGCCTGATTCTTAGCACCGCCATGAGGGGCTTGAGCACCAAGGCTAGGAAAATGCTTCCCGGGGCAGGGCTGGCGATCAAGGTGCCGCGCTCAAGCGTATCAAGCAGATGGCCGTTGACTTCGGGAACCACCAATGGCACATCGTCGGCAGCGCGAAAATGGGGAGAGCAATCCACCACGAAGGCACCGGCATCGGCGGCCTTGCCGGCATACTCCGCTGCCAGAGCCTGATCATCCACGAAAAAGACGACGTCGACCCGCGAGAAGTCGAAATCGGCCAGGGTTTCACCACGTAGGGACTTACCGTTGAGCGCAACCCGCCCTTGCTCCTGAACGTCAGGGCTCAGGACATGCAGATTCTGGTACCCAATCCGTTTCTCCTCAATCAACTGCAAGAACACTTCACCGACAGCGCTGTCGGCACCGACAATCGCGAGATTACAAGACATAGAAGATCACTCTATTGCAACGAAAAGACGCTGGGGAAGCGGCACCGCAACGACCAGGCGCCGCCCCACAGTCGCGGAGCTTCAGTAGCCAGAATAACGGCAGCGGGAACTACAAGGTTTGGCGGAGAATACGCAACATGCGGCGCAAGGGCTCGGCAGCACCCCACAGCAGTTGGTCACCCACGGTGAAGGCGGACAGGTATTTGTCACCCATGTTCATCTTGCGCATCCGGCCGACCGGCACGTTCATGGTCCCGGTAACATGGGCGGGCGTCAGCTTGCTCAAAGTCTCGTCGCGATCGTTGGGTATCACGGTCGCCCACTCGTTGCTCGAGGCAATAATATCCTCGATATCACTGAGCGGCACGTCCTGGGTCAGCTTGATGGTCAAAGCCTGGCTGTGGCAGCGCATGGAACCCACCCGGACACAAATGCCATCGATGGGAACCGGCTGGCGCCCAAGGATTTTGTTGGCTTCCGCCTGGGCCTTCCATTCCTCCCGGCTCTGGCCGTTTTCCAACTGCCGGTCAATGTAGGGCAGAACGCTGCCGGCCAAGGGGGCGACAGTATTTTCCACCGGAAAGGACGAATCGCGCATCTGCTCCACTACCAAGCGGTCGATCTCCAGAATTGCGCTGGCCGGATCGGCCAGTTTATCGGTAACCGACCCGTGGATAGCGCCCATTTGCGCGATCAGTTCGCGCATGGCTTGAGCGCCCGCTCCGCTGGCCGCCTGATAGGTCATGGCAGTCATCCACTCCACCAAGCCCTCGCGAAATAACCCGCCCAGGCCCATCAGCATCAGGCTCACCGTACAATTGCCGCCGATGTAATCTTTTACGCCACGGTCGAGGCCATCCTTGATGACATCCAGGTTGACCGGATCGAGGATAATGATGGAATCCTCGGCCATGCGCTGAGTGGAGGCCGCGTCGATCCAATAACCGGTCCAGCCCTGTTTGCGCAATTGCGGATGCATCTCGCGGGTGTAATCGCCGCCCTGGCAGGACACAATCACGTCCATGGGTGTGAGTTCCTCAAGCATTTTGGCGTCTTTGAGGGGCTCGATTTCGATACCGATGTCGGGGCCACTTCCACCCACATTGGAGGTTGTAAAAAACACCGGCTCAATACCGTCGAAATCCGATTCAGCCAGCATTCGTTCCATCAACACGGAACCAACCATCCCGCGCCATCCCACAAAACCTACTTTCATAATTAAACAGTCTCTAATCTCTAGTCGCTAATCTCTAGTCGAAGTACAGTCCGCAGCACAGTAAGAGCACGCAGTGGGACTTATTTGGGTCAGCCCTAGGCTCCGATGTGAACTCGAAGTCTGAGTTCCGCGCTAAACCGCATCTGACCAAAGCAATCCAAACTTAAGACTAGCGATTAGCGACTAGAGACTAGTGACTGTTCCCACATTCTACGCGAGTGCCGCTACCACTGCATCTCCCATCTCGGCGGTGGAGACTTTGCGGCAGCCTTCCGAGAAAATGTCGGCTGTGCGTATACCGCTGTCCAGTACCTCGCCTACCGCTGTTTCGATGCGCTTGGCGGCATCCGGTTCACCGAGGGAATAGCGCAACATCATGGCGGCCGAGAGAATGGTAGCGAGAGGATTGGCGATGCCCTGTCCCGCAATATCCGGTGCCGAGCCATGGCTGGGTTCGTATAAACCGCAACCGCTGCCATTCAGCGACGCGGAAGGCAGCATGCCAATAGAGCCGGTCAACATAGCCGCGGCGTCCGACAAAATATCGCCGAACATGTTGCCAGTAACGATGACATCGAACTGCTTCGGTGCGCGAATCAGTTGCATAGCGGCGTTGTCCACATACATGTGGCTTAACTCCACATCCGGATAATCGGCAGCGAGCTCCGTCATGACTTCGCGCCACAATACAGTGACCTCAAGTACGTTGGCCTTATCCACCGAACAAAGCCTATTATCGCGCTTTTGCGCCAGCTCAAAAGCCACGCGCCCGATCCGCTCGATCTCGTGTTGGGCGTAGCGGTAGGTGTTAAATCCCTCGCGTTCGCCGTTTTCCAGCGTCCGGATGCCACGCGGCTGGCCAAAGTAAATACCGCCAGTCAATTCGCGGACAATAACAAGGTCCAGACCCGCGACCAGCTCCGCTTTCAACGACGATGCAGCAGCCAACTGGGGATAGAGCAAGGCGGGCCGGATATTGGCAAACAAGTCCAGGCCGGAACGCAACTGGAGCAAGCCCTGTTCCGGGCGCAATGAGCGTTCCACGCGATCCCACTTGGGCCCTCCGACAGAGCCCATCAAAATGGCATTCGCCCGGCGCGCGTGGGCCAGCGTTTCCTCCGGCAGAGGTTTGCCCGTTGCGTCGGTCGCGCATCCTCCCAGCAAAGCCTCGGCAAAACTCAGATTCAAATTCATCAATTGGTTGGCCCGGTCCAGCACCTTGCGAGCTTCCGCTACGATTTCCGGACCGATACCATCACCGGGCAATACCAATATTTGCTTCGACACAGGAGACTCCTGACTTGACGGGGATAAACGAAGGGCCGCGATTATAGACTGAATCCGGCAAGCGCTAAACCGCGCGGACAAAAATACTGACCCGGTCACGGGTGGCAGTGCAAAGAGTCCTTGCCTCTGAGCCGCTATTCCCCAATCAACTTTCCTTTACCCGCAATTGTGACTCCCACCACTTTCTTTCCCGCGGGGATGGCTAAGCTAGAGCGAGGGCCCAGCAATGCCGCGTTGCAGTCGAATTTCGAGCGTTTCGGTGAAATCCGGGCTAGAGCTCACCACGGAGATAACAACAATGTTCAGCGTTATTATTGAAGGCAGCGCTAGCGGCAAGGGGCCCAGCGAAGAAACCTGGGAGGAACTGGAGCGCTATCTGCACTCAGCAAGAATTCCGGCTAAACTGGTAAAGCAACTGAAACCGGGAAAGCCTCAGGTCCTGAAAAACGAGTTGAGTTATGAACAGGCCGTGGACATCAGCGATCGTCTGATGGATCTCGGACTGCAAAGCATTATTGATCCACCCATCAAGCCCGACCTAGCCAAAATTAACCCGGCTAAATCGATTGCCGCCCCAGCGCAAGCCGCCGCTAACAATTGTCACATTAATGGTCGCGTCAATGGTCGCATTACCGTGAACGGAAAATCGCAGAATGGGCGCCGGGGCCCCGCCGCTGGCACGGCGCCAGCCCCGATAGGTAATACCAAGGCTTCGCAAGCTGGCACATCAGAATTAAACGGTCGACCCTCACCGCGCGCGGCCGGAAAGCCAGCACACCCCGTTCTGGCCAAGGCCGCCGCCGAAATCCGGGCCTTATTCCAGTTACCAAAAGGGGGCAAGCTCGACATACAATTACCCAAAACGAGCGCTATAAGGCTCTGGTGCATCACTTGCCTGAGCTTACTCATTCCAATTTTGCTAGTCGCTGCTTTTGCCACCGCGGCGATTGCTGCCATGGCGGCCCTCGTTGCGTTGTACGGGCTGTTGTTCGGGCTGATGCCACCGCTTGGCATCGTGCTGATCCCTGTTCTCAGTCTCATTCTACTCACGGCAGGTATCCTGCTTGTACTGCCGTTTTGCTCGAGACCGGGACAACACCACAATGGTGTGGCAATCCAGGCGAAGGATGAGCCTCGACTGGTAATGTTGGTCGCCGCCATCTGCAAAGTCACTGGCGCACCGGCGCCATCCTCCACTTACCTCGACGCCGAGCCGCACCTACGCGGTCGACTGCATGGTTCACTGAGTGAATTCCTGGCTTTCAGAAAGCCAATGGACGGCAAGGTGACGATCACACTGGGCACACCCCTGCTCGCATCGCTTTCGATCCACGATCTAGCGGTACTGATAGCGGGTGAATGCGGGCGCTTTTCTCAACCCGGATTTCGCCGCCATTACTGGATAATTCTTGGCATCCTTGCTTGGCTGCATGCTTGCGGCCAGGGAGAGCGATTGAGTCGGCGCCTGGCGCGCGCGACCCATGACCGGAGCGAGAGCCTACAAGGATATTCAGCTCGCGCCGCAGGATTGACGGACTCTCTACAGGATTTCAGTTATCGCGTGATCGGCTTTTGCGAACAGCGCCTGGCGGCCCTACTCGATAAAGGAGATCCCGTTGCGCGCCAGTATCAGGCCGCGGTGCTTGGCAATTCAGACTTGACTGGCTGGCGACAAATGCTCGCGGATACCAGGGA
Source organism: Cellvibrionaceae bacterium (assembly GCA_040880205.1). Classification (GTDB taxonomy): domain Bacteria; phylum Pseudomonadota; class Gammaproteobacteria; order Pseudomonadales; family Cellvibrionaceae; genus WACF01. The sequence continues at coordinate 8,911 of JBBDIU010000069.1, read as the reverse complement.
AGCTCACTGCGACGCCATCTCGGATATGCTTTCCGACCGTTGTCCCCAGGCGCTGGTGGATAGCCTGTCCGCACTGAGCCGAGACCACCTGGAGAAAAATTATCCCGCTTCCCGTAAAACCACGGCGCTGACTGGAATCGTCAAGTCTGCCCAACCCGCCAGCCTGCTGATCGCCAGATTCGATGAGTACGACAAACGATTGAGCCGCCGTTTTTACGAAGCGCAGGGGTTTAAACTGGCCGCAATAGACCTCTTGCCTCTTGTCGAAATGCAACGACGCGAAGCCAGCGAAACAAGGCTGCGCAAGATTGCACATGGTTATTACGGCAATTGGTTCCACGAGCTACAAATCTGGCGATTGCCAAACGACAATTTGAATGATGTGGGGGAAAAGGCGTTGGCAAGTCGGCTTAATCACTCGATCAGCAAGGTACGCTACATGTCTCCGGACCGGTCGCAGCTACTTGCCAAGTACTACAAACTTCTGAAACACCTAACCGAGTTGAAAGCCGCCAAAAAGATTGTTTCCACCGGCGCCAGTTTTAAATTTCGATATTGCGCTGATGCATCCCATAATTTTGACAAAGAGATCGCCCTTCGGACGTCCCGACTCAAGGAGTACGGCGAGGAATTGCGACAGCAAAATACCGTAATGGGCGAACGCCTGGCGCTCGGCCTGGCCTTGGACAAGCAGCACAAATCCACTGTAAAAAAGTTGAGTGCGGCCTTAATGAATATTCACGGCATCGCCGAAAAAATTAATCGACTCGTCTGCGATATTGAGGAATTATCAATCCTTCAAGAATACAAACCCAAGAATCCGTCTCAACAATACCAGTTGCACATAAAAGAGCTAACAGAACGAGTTGAGGCTACTTGCAGGCTACTTCGACGTAAGCTACATCTCTGTCCATACGATTTTTACGATCGTCGCTATTCCACTTTGGGAGCTTTGCTGGACAATCGATTAGCGCAACAGCCCGCTGCGGGAAACAGCGCGGAGTCGACAACAAAAGCCGAGATAGTTTCAGCTGTTATTACACAGGCGTATAGAAATATAAGCGATTTGGCAGCAAGCTATGCAACAAGAATGGAGCATGCGTATGAGATCGATGCGATCAAGCGAGTGTAGCTGTCTGCGCCCCCGAATTGAACTCGACTATATGGGTGCGACCTGGAGGGTCAAGGTGCCGGTGTAAGTGCCCGCTGGTTTCGCCTGCAATTCACTTCCGAGAATTTCCACGTAAACAGCAGCGTTGTCACTACCACTGCAGCTGGGGCTAAGGGGTGCTGATTGGTTGGCGGACAATGCCTGGGATGTTTCACCGTTGTCGAGTAGTGTCCCGTTGCTGGCATCTGACGTATTGCTAACACGAACTGTATACTCCACTTGATCGGCACCCGCGCTAAGGGCATAGCTTCCGGCAGAAGAGCCGACTGTGGAACTTGGGGTAACCGTATAATCACCCGCGTTGGTATAGATACAATACGGCTCATTTTGGTTTACCGAAGCGGACAAACCATCATAGTTGCCCATATTGATGTTATCAATCCCGGAAACTTGAATAAGCTGTGGAATTACCAGCGTCGCCCCGAGCGTATCACTGGCGCTATCGGAACCACCACCGCCCCCGATTCGCTGAGCCATCAAGCTGAAGCTGGCGGTGTAGGTACCGGCGGGCACCGCGTACAGGTCAGCCTGGTTAATGGTCATGGTCAACTCGGCGTTGTGACCTTGCGTAGCACAATAGTGATTGTACGTTAATGCCGAAGAATATTGATTGGCTTGCAACGTTTGCGTGCCAGACCCGTGAAGGTCTGTCACCGTAAGTCCCACCGGCAGACTGAAACTACCATTATTCAAGGTAAATGGTGATGCTATTTGTAGGCGATAATCCCGCTCGTTGCCGCCCCCAAAGGCGACGGTCCATTCATTGTTAGCCGTACTTGAGACAATGCACCCGCTTGTTGCGAGCTCAACAATCCCCTGACCGTCCCAGGTACTATTATAAGCTTCAAACTCCTCCCAAAAACCAACGTAGGCGAGAGCATTGGGCGCGAAACACGGCAGTACCAGGCACGCCATCAAGGCTCGGTAGGAGCGCGGCAATACCTTGATTCCGACATTTCTCATCATCGCTTGCTTCTCGCTTCTCAAGTGCGTTCCCAGCTAATACCAATAAAAAAAGCAACCGCGGCGCGAGCCACGGTTGCTCCATAGTACAAACACAAGACCCGATCACCGGAGAAAGGTATTAAACCGGCTCCACCAGAATAGTAATTGTATCAACGTAAGTACCCGCCGGCGCCGCATCCAGGTCCGTACCCTGCACCGTGACATCGATATCGTGACCAAAATTACCCGCACCACCGCAGTTGGAAGATGTCGTATTCGCACCGGTCAACGTATTCCCGGTGCCGCTCGCAATACTGCCGACAGTGTCATCACCCGACAGTGCAACCGCGTAGGGCAGTAAATCAGTACCTGAAATCATTTGAAACGCGCCGGCATCCTGGTTGGCGGAACTCAAGGTCAGGTCCACCGACGAGCTGCCATTGCGATAGATACACAAACCAGCAGTACCGGTACTGTTGGAGCCGGGCGTATAGGTGAGGCTAATATCACCTTCAACGAGCACTTGAACCAAATCGCCGATGGTAACCGACACGTCGGTATCACCGGTGGAGGTCGAACCGAGAGTACCGTCATTCGCGCCAAAAACCACCGGACTGCAAACAAGGGCCAGGGGAAAAATAAGACGTCGTAATTGCATGTCATGCTCCTCGTTAAATCGCTGTACGTATAAAGTGCTAGCCGGTCCTGGCGAAGGGAAGTTCGGCATTGATACCCCGTTTGGCGTATGAACGCAGATTTTGCACAAGCCGTTACATGACAGTCTTAGTGACAACCAACGTTAAAACAATAGCTTAGTGGCAGTGAGCTGACGGGCGGCACGTTTTTGGCGCCAGGGAGAACGCAAAAGCCAAATAATTGACGATTCCATATGATTATTAAAGAAATGTTTAGTTGGTGAAATTACTTCTAACGCTAGCTATTCCATTATTAAGATGGATTTAGCATAACTGTGAACCAGTTCACAGTTATGCCTCGGTGGACCCAAAGCCGTTAGCGCCCGCGACCGCCCAGCCCGACTTAGGCAAATTCCTTCCACACCTTGTGTATTTGCTCGGTACTGAATCCCCGGTACTGGAGAAATCGCATTTGCTTTGCACGCGGACCCGCTTTGCTGGCAAGTGCACCATACTTGCGCAGGCAAACTGAGTGGGCTATCGATATCCACTGTTCGTCGTTGGGATCGAGGTAGCAATGGGTAAGCGTCTCGTCGATTCCACGTAATTTGAGCTCATTGGTGATTCGGATCGGGCCTTGGCCTTTGCGCTTTCGCATGGATACAAAGGCCTCGACAAAACGGCTGTCGCTTTGCAAGGCCTCGTCGGCCAGATTCTGGACAACCGTGTCGATCAGTTCAGCGTGATCGGAAAAGCGGCGAGCGAGCTTTTGCCGCAATTCCAGGCGGCAATGCTCTCGGCGGGCCAGTAGCGACATGGCCGCATAGCGGACGGCAGCAATAGTCGGTTTCCGCACCTCCTTTGCGGGATCAACGGCTGCCGGATCAACTGCGCGCTTTTGCCGAGCCATGCCCGATTCTGACTCGATCTGTCTGGGCCCAAGCACGGCTTATTGTTTTGCTTCGAGCTCTACAATATTGCCTTCCGGTTCTTCCTTCACAACCACATCGCCCAACAGTTCGGCCCGGAGCTGATCTTCCACCTCCTTGGCAATTTGCTCGTTTTCCTGAAGGAACTTGACCACGTTGTTCTTGCCCTGGCCGATCTTGTCGCCTTTGTAGCTGTACCAGGCACCGGACTTCTCGATCAATCCGAGTTTTACCCCATAGTCGATCACTTCGCCGAGGCGGTTAATGCCGCCACCATAGAGAATCTGAAATTCGGTTTGCTTGAAGGGCGGCGCCACTTTGTTTTTAACCACTTTAACCCGGGTTTCGTTGCCAATGACCTCGTCGCCATCTTTCACCGCGCCAATACGGCGAATATCCAGACGCACGGAAGAATAGAACTTCAAGGCATTACCACCAGTGGTGGTTTCCGGGTTGCCAAACATGACCCCGATTTTCATACGAATCTGGTTGATAAAAATCACCAGGCAGTTGGCGTGCTTGATGTTGCCGGTAATTTTGCGCAATGCCTGCGACATCAGGCGCGCCTGCAAGCCGACGTGATGATCGCCCATTTCCCCTTCAATTTCCGCCTTGGGGGTAAGCGCGGCTACGGAGTCGATTACCAGCACATCGACCGCGTTGGAGCGCACCAACATGTCGGTAACTTCCAGGGCCTGCTCACCGGTATCGGGTTGGGAGACGATCAGGTCATCCACATTGACCCCAAGGCTTTCGGCATAGATCGGATCGAGCGCGTGTTCGGCATCGACGAAGGCGCAGGTACCGCCCTTTTTCTGGGCTTCGGCAATAACCTGCAAGGTCAGGGTGGTTTTACCAGAGGATTCCGGGCCGTAGATTTCCACAATTCGCCCGCGCGGCAAGCCGCCCACGCCAAGCGCCACGTCCAAACCCAGAGAACCGGTGGAAATGGATGGGATCTTTATTCGTTCCTTGTTACCCATGCGCATCACAGTACCCTTGCCAAACTGGCGTTCGATCTGGCTTAGGGCGGCTTGCAGGGCTTTTTCCTTATTCTGATCCATAGTCGGTCACCTCGTTTCAGTCTCTAGTCTCTAGTCTCTAGTTCGATGTTTGCGGTTGATAATACAGGGTCGCTTTTTTCAACCAGTGTCGCTTTCAGGCAGTGTCGCGGCTAGGCCGCTGTGCTTCAGGTTCGATACAATACAACACTTTAACTGTATATACAAACACTGCTATGCTTTTATACAGGTGCCATATACAGGTACTATATACAGCTCCTAAATACCGGCCCTATCCGGCAACTGCCAACAAGCCTTGCAGGGCCGTGACCACCGCTTGCTCCCGCACCGCTTCCCGATTGCCTTTGTAAACATGGTGCGCCGTTACCGGCTCCTCTCCCGCTTTCCCCCAGGCAAACCACACGGTGCCGACGGGCTTGCTGGCACTGCCCCCATCAGGGCCGGCAATGCCGCTGATTGCCACCGCCAGATCGGCTCCGCTTTCACGCAAAGCCCCCGCGACCATTTCCCGAACAACCGCTTCGCTCACCGCTCCCTCACGGTCGAGCGTGGTGGCATTCACCCCCAATTTGGCGGCTTTCGCGCGATTGCTATAGGTGATAAATGCGCATTCAAACCATTTCGAGCTGCCGGGAACGCTGGTAATGGCGAAACCAACGCCACCACCGGTGCAAGACTCCGCGGCTGCTACCGACCAACCACGACGGTTCAACGCCTCGCCCAACTGGATGGCGAGCTGAACGATTGGAGAGCGGGGGGAGAGGTCCATGGGTCGCTACGTTAAGACAGGGCGAAATTGAGATCAAGCGGAATAGCCCAAAATGGGAGCCTCTTTTCCCGGTCTTCAGTTGTGCTCCGCCTTCTGTCTTCTGGGTCCTGTCTCGCGTAAACTACACCATTCTTTATAGCCATTCTTTGCCCTTAAATACCACAATGTCGATTGCCGCGGAAACAGCTAGCAGCGCTCATACTCCCATGATGCAGCAATATTTGCGCATCAAAGCCCAGCATCCCCACGAGCTGGTTTTTTACCGCATGGGTGACTTTTACGAACTCTTCTATGAGGACGCAAAGAAAGCAGCTCGGTTACTGGACGTTACCCTGACCGCGCGCGGCAAGTCGGCCGGCGAACCGATTCCCATGGCGGGGGTGCCCTATCACGCCGCCGAGGGCTATCTGGCCAAGCTGGTTCGCCTGGGGGAATCCGTTGCCATCTGTGAGCAAATCGGCGATCCCGCCACCAGCAAGGGACCGGTGGATAGACAAGTGGTGCGGATTGTCACGCCGGGCACCCTGACCGATGAAGCTTTGCTGGATGCGAGCAAGGACAATCTACTGGTCGCTGTGATCCAGGACCAAGACACCTTCGGAATTGCGCATCTGGACATTGGCAGCGGTCGCTTCCAAGTGCTGGAAGTCGAAGGCGAGGAAGGCCTGGTTGCGGAAATCGAACGCCTCAGCCCCGCCGAGTTGCTGATTTCCGAGGAATGGCATGGCAGCGAAACCATCGCCAAACGCCGCGGGACCCGCAAGCGGCCGGCCTGGGAGTTTGACGACGAAACCGCCCGGCAACTACTGACTCAACAATTTGCTACCCAGGACTTGAGCGGTTTCGGTTGCGATCACCTCTCCGTGGCCTTGCGGGCGGCCGGTTGTCTGCTGGCCTATGCGCGGGAAACCCAGCGCGCCGCCCTCCCCCATATCCGGGCCCTGAAGCACGAAAACCGTGATGATACCGTTACCCTTGACGCCGCCACCCGCCGCAATCTGGAACTGGATACCACCTTGAGCGGCCAGGAAGACAATACGCTGCTGGCGGTACTCAACCGCTGCGCCACGGTCATGGGCGGTCGGCTGCTGCGCCGCTGGATCAATCGCCCACTGCGCAAGCTGGAGATTCTGCGCCAACGGCAGGCGGCGATTGCAGTGCTGAAACACAACTACCACTTCGAACCGATTCACCAAACGCTGAAATCCATCGGCGATCTGGAACGCATCCTCGGCCGGTTGGCCTTGCGTTCGGCCCGCCCGCGCGACTTGTCCCGACTGCTGGGATCACTGGCCGTGTATCCGCAACTGCAAAGTCAATTGGCCGAGTTGGACGCGCCGCTTGTCAGCACGCTGGCTAACAGTATCTCGACCTTTCCCGACTTGGTGGATTTGCTGGACAAGGCACTGGTGGAAAACCCGCCGGTAGTGATTCGCGACGGTGGCGTTATCGCAGAGGGTTACGATCCCAGCCTGGACGAATTGCGTAGCATCAGCAGCAACGCCGGACAGTACCTGGTGGACCTGGAAGCGCGGGAAAAAGCGCGTACCGGTATTGCCACCCTGAAGGTCGGCTACAACCGGGTGCACGGTTACTACATCGAAATTTCCCGGGGCCAATCCGCCCAGGCGCCGGCCGATTATATCCGGCGCCAAACCATTAAAAATGCCGAGCGCTTTATCACCCCGGAATTAAAAGAGTTTGAGGACAAAGCCTTGTCGGCAAAAAGCCGCGCCCTGGCACGCGAGAAGGCGCTCTACGAGGAACTGCTGGAAAAACTCAATGGCTCCCTGTCCGCATTGCAAGAGTCCGCGGCGGCAGTATCGGAATTGGACGTGCTGTGCAATCTGGCTGAACGTTCCGATACGCTGAACTTTACCCAACCCCTTCTGGCGGAAGAGCCTGGCATCCACATCAAGGCCGGCCGGCACCCGGTGGTGGAACGGGTGATTGACTCCACGTTTATCCCCAACGACCTGCGGCTGGATAAGCAACAGCACATGCTGATCGTTACCGGCCCCAACATGGGGGGCAAATCCACCTATATGCGCCAGGCCGCACTGCTGACCTTGCTGGCACACATTGGCAGCGATATTCCCGCCGACAGCGCCACCATCGGCATGGTGGACCGCATTTTCACCCGGATCGGCTCCTCGGATGATTTGGCCGGGGGCCGCTCCACCTTCATGGTGGAAATGACCGAGACCGCCAACATCCTGCACAACGCCACGGAACGCAGCCTGGTCTTGCTGGACGAAATCGGTCGGGGTACCAGTACCTTTGACGGGCTGGCCCTGGCTTGGGCTTGCGCCGATCACCTGGCCAACCGCCTGGGCACCTTTACCCTGTTCGCCACCCATTATTTCGAGATCACTCAATTGGCCGAGGAATTTACCGGCACCGTCAACCTGCACCTGGACGCAACGGTACATAACGACAGTATTGTGTTTTTGCACCATGTGCAGGACGGCCCCGCCAGTAAGAGCTACGGTTTACAGGTGGCCAAACTGGCCGGCATTCCCGACGTGGTTTTGCAGAAAGCGAAGCAACAGCTGAAGCAATTGGAACTCGGTCAGAGCCGACCCGCAGCGCGGGACTCGGGTAACGGCGACGCCGAATCGAAACACGTAGCCGAAACCATAGCCGCGACCAAAGCCGAGGCCGAATTAAGGGTATCGCCCATGCAATCCGAGCTGTTCAGCGCGCCCGCTCCACATCCGGCTGTGTCGCTACTGGAAGCGCTTGACCCAGACAGCCTCACCCCCAAACAAGCGCTGGACAAGCTCTACGAACTACAACAACTCGCAAAAAAAGCTTAATCCACCTCCAGTGCAACCAGAAAGCCTCGCTATATCCTAATAACGATAAGCCGCAAGCCGGCCCAATTTTCCAATAGAGAATCCCCGGTTAATTCTGCTAAAATGCGCCCCCTGATGTTCACCGACGGAGATTTCAACCCATGACCTTTGTAGTGGGAGACAACTGCATCAAATGTAAACACACAGACTGTGTGGAAGTGTGTCCCGTGGATTGTTTCTACGAAGGGCCCAATTTTCTGGTGATTCATCCGGATGAATGCATTGACTGCGCGCTCTGCGAACCCGAGTGCCCGGCAAACGCCATCTTTTCCGAAGACGAGCTGCCCGCCGACCAAAGTCAGTTCCTGGAACTGAACGCCGAGCTGGCGGAAGTCTGGCCCAATATCACGGAGAAGAAAGACGCCCTGCCGGACGCGAAGGAATGGGACGGGGTCGAAGACAAACTGCAGTATCTGGAGCGTTAATCCTTTCCAATCACGAGTAAGTCGATCACAAGCAGGTCGATCACATACTCCTCGAGTAAACAGCACACAACAAAAAGCCGCGCTCGGGAAGCGCGGCTTTTTTCGTTTGGGACTGCTGTAGTTGCAAAACGGTAGTTGTAAAACGTTAAACCTAGGC
>JBBDIU010000068.1:0-30500 GCA_040880205.1 Cellvibrionaceae bacterium | reverse complement strand
ATTGAACGGAGAAACAGTACCCACTCAGCCGCGCAATGCGGGAACTGACGGGTGAGATGTAAATAGTGAAAGGTAATAATTAAAAAATTTTCGGCTAAGGGATTTTTGTTGCTACGACGACGTAGCGCAAAGGGCCGCCGGCGGTGAGGGCGTCGAAGGGGAAGCAGGTTACCAGTAGCAATACCTCGTCCGTGGCGATTATTTGTTCCTGGCGGCGCGTATCCAGAACCTGGGTGGAATTTACGCGGAAAACTCGGGTGGGTTCGCCGCTGCGTTGAAAATTAATATGATCACCCACCGCCAGCTCTTGCAGAAAAGCGAAGTGGCTGTCCCGATGGCCGGCCAGCATAATGGTGCCGTTGGCTTCGGCCATGCCCGGGCCGAAGGCCAGGGATTCGCCGCTGTGATCGTTGAGCACCACCTGTTCAATTCCCAGTGCGGGAATCTGTAACAGTCCCACGGGATGAATGTCCGCCCAGGGCCAGGGCCGCCGCGGGGTGTTGATCGTCTCGCTTTCCCGCCAGGCGGCATACAGCAGCCGTTGCGCGAGCCAGGCTTTGCCACTCAAGTAAATCGCCTGACTGCTGCTGCCGACCAGCACGACAATCAATGCCGCACTCGCCAGGCAGCGCAAAACAGATCGATTAAGCAGCATGGCGGTGCCGCGCTTTTATGGGCCCCCAATGCAGCACCGACAATCCGAATAATGCGAGGAGGGCGAACAACCAAAGCTTCCCCAGACCCAAGGCGCCAGCCGGCAGGGGAATGGCCATGGTGTTGCCGGCGGGCATGGCATTGGGAATTGTCTGAGTGTCGAGCGCTGCATCGGCGGGACGTGAGATCGTTTGTTCAACGGCGATAAAACTGGTGTACTTGGACATAAGTTGATGGGCGATGGCGAGCTCGGTAATTTCTGTCTTAACGGCCTCGAGCGCTTGGCTGTCGTTGGAGGAAAATTGCGTGTTGCGCTCATCGTCATATAATTGGTGCAACTTTTTTCGCGCCCAGAGTTTGCTCACATCACTGGCATTGCCGTTTCGCGGCAGTGCCAGTTGCTGCTGATGCTGTTCGCCATTGCGCTGCCCGTTGATAAGCACATAGTCCGGCAAGGGGCCGCTGAATCTGGCGGCAACCACCAAGGGCTCGCCCGCGTAGAGGTCCGGCGGTTTGCGTGGAAACTGTTCAGTGGTGGCGGCGCCCACATCCAGTTCAATGTTAGTCAGTAGCGGGTTTTCCAGTTTGTAAAACAAATCGCTGATGGTCCGCTGCACGTCGTTTTGCGAACCGACATAGGTAAAGCTGCCTCGACCCGCCTCGGCCGCTTTTTGCATGAAGTGGCTGTTCGGCGCCGAGCCGATCCCCACCGTAAACAATCGGCTGTTGCCCCGCCGGCGGGCGATCAGGTTGAACAAGGCGGCTTCATTGCCGACGCTGCCGTCGGTGATAAAGATTACTTGACGCACAAACCCCGCCATTTCCTCCCCTTGCAAGGCAAACTCCAAGGCCCCTTTCATCTCGGTTCCACCACTGGCGTGCAGCCCTTCGACGAACTGCACGGCGCGGGAGCGATTGGTGGGAGAGGCGGGTAGCGCGTCGCGCCAAAGCGGGCGCGTGTGGCTATTGAATTCCACCACGTTAAAGCGATCGCCCGGTTTGAGTAGCGCCAGCCCCGACAACAGGGCCTGCTTCGCCTGCTTGATGGAGGTGCCGGCCATGGAACCGGAGGTATCGATGACGAAAATGGTTTCCCTGGGCAGTATCGATGCCGCTTGCGAGGCCTGTGGCGGCATGACCATGAACAAGACGTAGTGATCATCGCCAATCTGTTCGCCAAAAGCGGTCGCCATTGGTGCTTGGCCGACGTCCGGTTGCCATTCCAATACCACGTCCCGGTCGAGCTTGGCACCCGGTTCCAACTGGATCCGGTGGATCGCAAGTTGTTGTCGTATGGTGGCCGGGTGGTGAAGGCTCTTAACCGCGGCAAGGGGCAATCCGGCGTTGATGGATGCGGTCAGGGTAAGGGGCGCCGCCTGATCGCTGCGCTGCATCGGTGGCGTAATCGACGGCGCGTCGGGTACCTGGTCGGTCGGCTTGGCCCAACTGCTGGCTTGATGGATGGTAATGTGCTGTCGGTTATCGTCGCGCTGACTAAAAGCCTGTCCGGGAATATAGCGCGGTGTTAGCGTGGTGGGCACCCGCAAACTAAAGCGGCCCTGGTCGTAGTGCAATGTTTCCAGATAATGCAGTTCCACTTCTATAGTTTCGCCAGGGCCAACGTTGGCCACCCGGTTGGTGAACAGGTTGGGACGTTGCTGTGCCATCAGGCTGGCTTTCTTTCCAGCGTTTTTGGCCGCGTGGTAGATCGCCTTGGCTTGCTCGCGTGCGCGAATTTCACCAACAATCTTGCGTTCGCCCACGGTCATGGCCATATAGTCCACCGCGCTGTTGGTGGGCAGGGGGAAAACGTATTCGCCTTCCACCCAGCGGCTGCCAGCGTTATAAAACCGCTGCCTTACCACCACCCGTGCCAGCAAGCCGTTCACTTCGATACTGACATCGGTGGACTGCAACTGCGCGGCGTCATGCCCGTCCGAGGTCAGCAGCCTGAATTCACCGCTGGAGACTTCGTCGCCGTAGGCCAGGGTGTGGGTGGTCAATAGCAAAACCACGAAAATCAGATTGAGCAGGTAGGCCCGCCAATATTCTTGCAGGTGCGCAAAAGCTGCCATAGTCATCTTCCTTGCGAGTGGATGCATGTGGCAGTGAGTGTGGTGAGGCGAAGTGCCGGACTCGGGGCCGGAGAGTGACGGGCCGGTGGTCAATTGTGGCGAAAGGTGATCCTGGGATGGAATGTGGGAAGTCGCTAATCCCTAGTCGCTAGTCAAAAACTGGGAAGTGGAACAGTGAGACAGCGGGAAGTGAGGAGTCGAAACACGCTTCCCTGATGCTGCCAACTCACTACCGTCGCGCCGCTTCCCGCTCCTTCACCCGGGCGCCTTGGAGGATACCAATCATGCCCATGTTGCCTTCGTGACAGGCGTATTCGTAGACTTGGCTGTCGGTGGCGTTGAAACTCATTTCGCCGCGCCAGGGCTGGGTGTAGTAAATAGGGTCGTCCACAATAAAGTCATAATAAATCTGTTGGTCCGAGTAGCGGGTGAAGCGCTCTGTTACCTTGCCTTGTTCGGACACATAAACCGGCCCTTGTTGCGCTTGCTCCGGCTGCCAGTTGCGGGTTTCCACCACCAGGGTGTCGCCTTCCCACCAGCCGACGGAATCACCCAGCCAGCGCGGCACCTGACCGGCTTGCGACTTCTCGTCCTCGGGCTTTTCAATGATGGGAACGATGCGCGCGTCGTGGACCATTTCCACCAGAATCATTAGGTGATCCGGGGTTTGCACAATTTGATAGGTATTGTTGTACAGCGTGTTGAGCATGGGCGGACCACCCGTGCCGCCAAAGCCGATCATGCAGCGTTCACCCAGGGAGCGAACCTCGGGGCCGGCGGCTTCGCCGCGGTCGCCGCGCCCTTCGCCGCGCAATTGCATAGCGCGCGCGGAAAAGGGAATCCGACCGTCGGCGGGATCCACAATCCACGAGGTGCGGCGGGTGCCTTTAACCAGGCCAAATTCCTTGCCGGGCTCGATCCAAAAGGCGTTATAGCCGCGCCCGCGGGCCAGGTCGGAACCGTCCAACAGGCCGTCCGCGTTGTCCAGGTGATCATCGGTGTTCTGCCGAACTACCTGGGGGTGCTCATTGGTCAGCTCCGCCAGTTCGCGGCCCGAGATAATCAGTTTGTCGTACTCGCCACTTCGCTGTAGCCGGGTAATGGAGGCGTTGGTCCAGGTGCCTTGCAGGCTGGGTTTGCCGTCCGCCATTCGCGGGGGTTCGTAATCCGCGAGCACTGGCAGCGCGAGGGTTAGGAGGGCACATAGGGTGTATCGGGGGCTTCTTTTCATGCCGTCGATGTCTCTGGAATTATGTCTCTGGGATTACTGTTCCGCGTAACTTTACTGGTCCGCCCCCCGAGCGGCAAGCGCACTTGTTAGGGGAGCCTCTGAATAACTCTGATACGCCTCTGCGTGACCTGAAGCGTACAGATGCAAGGCGAGCTTCGCAGTGAATGGCCGTGGCCCTTTACAAGATGCTCAACACAGCAGATGTGCGCTTCAGGCCTCGCCCTTCGGGGCTTCCAGGGCGACCCGCACTCTGCGTTGCACCTTCTCGACATAGAACCACTATGCCTTCGAAGGCGCGCCTTGATTGCGAATCGCCCTGAAAGCCAGAGGCGCGTCAGAGTTATTCAGAGGCTCCCCGTCCTTTACGCTTGAAAATCGGGTCCTCAGTCTCTAATCTCTGGCTTCCGGCCTGTAACCATAAAAAATAACAGCCCCTGATAATTGCGGAAAAATGCCGCGCTCGCTTCTCTACGACATAATTCGGGAAGAAAGCGCGGCAAGTTGCTGTCCTACACCGTTCAAATAAATCGCTTTCGGTGTCACGTCCACCGCCTCGGGAGAAACTCAATGATTCGTCGCTTCGCAATCGGCCTGTGTGCCGCCATCCTCCTCGCCTGTTCGGTCAATGACGGCCCGCAAAGTCCGCTGACCATAAACGCTGATTGGCGTGACAATCCACCCATCACCTTGATCGAACAGGTAAGCGCGGAGGCGGAGAACGAGGGCATTGTAATAAGCTACAGCAAATACCGGCTGGCGAATGGCCTCACGGTTATCCTGCACGAGGATGATTCCGATCCCCTGGTGCATGTGGACGTTACCTACCATGTTGGTTCCGCCCGGGAGGAACCGCAGCGCTCCGGCTTTGCTCACTTTTTCGAGCACATGATGTTTCAGGGCTCGGCCCACGTGGGTGATGACGAGCATTTCAAAATCGTCACCGAAGCGGGCGGCCGCATGAACGGTACCACCAACAGTGACCGCACCAACTATTTCCAGACTGTTCCCAGCAACAATTTGGAAACCGTTTTATGGCTGGAAGCCGATCGCATGGGTTTTTTACTGGAAGCCGTCACTCAGGAAAAGTTTGAAATCCAGCGGGCCACGGTCAAAAACGAACGGGGACAAAACGTGGAAAACCGCCCCTATGGGCGTTTCAACGAAGTCAACAGCGCCGCACTCTATCCAGCCGGGCACCCATACTCCTGGCCGGTGATTGGCTACCCGCAAGATCTCGACGCCGCCACCCTGGACGACTTGAAGAGTTTTTTCCTGCGCTGGTACGGGCCCAATAACGCCACCTTGAGCATTGGCGGCAATCTGGACAAGGAAGCGGCGCTGGCCCTGGTGCAAAAATACTTCGGGGGTATTCCGCCGGGGCCGGAAGTTGAAAAGGATCAGCGCGAGGCGGTATCGCTGGAAGCAGACCGCTACGTGTCCTACGTGGACAAAAACATCCGCTTCCCGGCACTGCTATTTACCTATCCCACGGTTCCGCACAGTCACCCGGATCGCGTGGCCCTGGGCTGCCTGACGGATATTATCGGTTCTGGCCGCAAATCCCACTTGTACAAGGAATTCGTGTTGAGCCGCAAGGCCATCGACGCCAGCGCGTTTAACAACAGCGCGGAGTTGGCCGGATCCGTTACCATTTTTGTCATGCCTTTTCCCGGCGTTTCGCTCAGCCAGTTCGAGGATGAAATGCGTCAGTTACTCGCGGACTTCAACGAAGATTCCATCAGCGACGATGATATCCAGATCTGTAAGGCCTCGCGCGAATCGTCCATGGTGCAAAGCCTGGCCAGCGTTCAGGGCAAGGTGTCGCAGTTGGCCTATTTCGAAACCTTCTTCGATGATCCCGACAACATTCAGGCGGAATTGCGGGCGGTGCGCGCCCTGACCAAAGACGATGTGGTGGACGTATTCGAACGCTACATTCAAGGCAAACCCGCCGTGGTGCAAAGTGTTGTGCCCGAGTCCGATCCGGAAGGTCAGGCGCGCCCCGACAACTTCGAGCTGCCCGACCCCTTGCCGCGCGACGAGTCTGTCACCGCGAGCCTGGAACCCCGTCCGGTACAGGACGATTTCGATCGCTCGAAAAAACCGGAAGCGGGGCAAACACCCCTGGTACAGGTGCCCGATTTTTGGACAGATGAATTCGACAGCGGCATCGAGCTTATCGGCACGCGCAGCGACGAAGTGCCCCTGGTTGCCATTGAACTGAGATTCGCCGGCGGACACTTGCTGGACAGTTCTGAGCAGTACGGGTTGGCGAGCCTGACCGCGTCGATGATGAACGAAGGAACGCAAAATTATTCCGCCGAGGATTTTGAAAAGGAATTGGACAAACTGGGAAGCCGTATCACCGTGACGGCGGGTAATGACGACGTGCAAGTATTCGTATCGAGCTTGCGCGACAATCTCGACGCCACACTGGATTTGCTCGAGGAACGCCTGTTCGCCCCGGATTTTACCGAGGAGGATTTGGAGCGATTGCGGCAACAACAGATTGAAGCCATTGAAGCCAACAAGCAGCAACCACAAACTATCGCCAGCGATGTGTACCGCAAACTCCTTTATGGTGATGGCCACAGCTTGTCCGTGCCCAGCAGCGGCACACCGGAAACCTTGCAGCGTATTGCGTTGGAAGACGTGGAATCCTACTATCGCAATAATCTGGCGGCCGAAGCTTTGCAGGTAGTCGTGGTCGGCGATGTGGCACAAGGGGAAATTGTCGAGCAGCTTGATTTTCTCAACCGCCTGCCGGAAACCGCGCCCAGTCCCCGTCCGCAGCCCCCGGTTCCGGAGAGAAACGGCAGCACTTTGTACCTGGTGGACAAGCCGGGCGCCGCCCAGTCCGAAATCCGAATCGGCTATATGACGGAGTTGCCCTACGACGCCACAGGCGAGTACTTCGAACGCTATCTGATGAACTATGTGCTGGGAGGTGCGTTCAGCAGCCGCATCAATTTGAACTTGCGCGAGGACAAAGGCTATACCTACGGAGCGCGCAGCGGCTTTTCCGGCGACAAGCGCCCGGGGCCGTTTACCGCCTCGGCCAGTGTAAAAAAGGAGAGTACGGCTGATTCCGTCCGCCAGTTCGTCAATGAGATAACGGGCTATCGCGATGGTGGTATCGCACCGGATGAATTGGAATTCATGCGCTCAGCCATAGGCCAAAGCGACGCCCTGAGCTATGAGACGCCGCGGCAAAAAGCGGGGTTTCTGGGGCGAATCATCGAATACGATCTGGCCCCCGACTTTGTTAATCGACAGGCCGAGATAATTGGGGGCATTTCGCGGGAAAGAATCAACCAACTGGCGCAAACCCATCTGCCGATGGAAAACATGTTGATTCTGGTGGTGGGGGACAAAAACGTGATTGCGGAATCGATTTTCGACCTGGGTTATCCGGTGGTGGAGCTGGACAGCTCGGCGCAGCCGATTAAGGGAGCCTCCGAATAATACCGCGTGGCCTGGGATGTGCTTCAGGTCACGTGGAGATAATCCGGAGTGACGAAGTACGCTTATTGTCTTTTGCCGTCATCGGTTTGATGGAAGTGGCTGGGAGGCGTTTTCAAAAACTGGTGGTAGGTGGTTCTGTTTGACTGTACCGCTTGATCAAGGTGGTGATTCTCCACCAGCGCACAATAGTAGGTCTGTTTTCCGTTGATAACGGTTGGAGTGAACAGATCGTTTTCAGCTAGCGCGGTGGAGGCGGCCGCGCGTGGCGCATAGGGAATAAGCTTGTGATCGTCGAGGCGTTTGCGCATGGCGCTGGACAGCCCCGACTGGTCGACTCGCGACAATATTGAGACAAGCTCTTCCGCGGAATAGACGATCAAATGATTGGTGACCCCATAGCCGTTGATCAGGCAAAATCCATTAGGGTCTGCCAACGGATAGTGCTCCACGATTGCCATCCTTTCCATGGTGTCTTCAAAAAAATCCGCGAAGTCGGGGTCGAACAAGTGCGGCAATACATTCCTGACTTCCGCATCCCTGCCCCAGCCGAATAAATCCTGGAAATAACGCGTTTCCAGGTGAATTATGATGTTGCGCAAACGGTGGGAAAGAGAGCTCTCACTCTTACTGATGTAGAAATCGATCAGTTCGGTATTCAAAGCATCGATCGCTATTTTCTCGTCGGCGACGCCGGTAAGCAGAACTTTTTTGACATTGGGGTTGGTAATCTGAGAGCAAAGGTCCAGGCCATTAATGCTCGGCATGCTGTAGTCAACCACCAGTACGGAAGGCTCCGCGAAGCGGTTGTGATCGTTCAGCTTGCGCTCTACCTGGGCAAATAGTTTATTGACGCTGGCGCTGGACGAAGCGCCTTGCCGATGGCTCGGAGCGTTGTACGCCGTTGCGAAATGATTGACATAAGCAAGACCCTGCGAGGGATTGCAGAATGAACGGTACGGTAGCCGATCCACGCCCAGCGCGATGCTATACAAAAATTCTTCACTGTCATCGACGAAGACAGTTGTCGTGGGGTGGTGAAATAAGCTGATTTCAGGTTTATGCAATGTTCAGTGCCTCGAGTGCCGGCGCTTTACGTGAGCTGGTTGGAATCAGGAGCATTGGTGGCCTTATATTTGAGATCGTTAATGTGTCGATCAGCGGTCAAGGTTGTTTTTGAAGGTTAACGAATTGGCTATTCTCATCCGGTTAAAGTAATGATTCGATTCTATCCATCAGGAGGTTCATGCGGCGCATGACAGGTTCGTAGGCTTGCGGTTGGGTCATGTCCAAACCAGCTTCATCGAGCAAAATATTGTGCGGATGATCGGAGCCGCCGGCACTGAGTACGCGCATGAAGGCATCCCGCACCGAATCGTCACCGGCCAGGAACTGTTCCGCAAACCAGGCGGCGCCGGAAATGGAGGTCGCGTACTGGAACACGTAAAAGTCGCGATAGAAGTGCGGGATGTAGGCCCACTCGGCGGTATAAAGATCGTCAATGGTTAAAATGCCCTCTTCGTGGCCGTGATACTTTCGCAGCAAGTCGCCGTAAATTTCGGAAAGCTTGGGTCCGGTCAGCGGCTCGCCGTTTTCCGCTGCCTGATGCATACTCAATTCGAATTCCGCAAACATGGTTTGCCGAAACAAGGTGCCGCGCAGGCTTTCCAGTGCATAACCCAGGTAGTACAGCTTTTCCTGGTCGGTCCGTGCATTTTCAATCATGTATTCTTCGAGCAGTATCTCATTAATGGTGGATGCCATCTCGGCAATGAACGTCGAGTAGCCGGCGGTTTCCCAGGGGTTGTTTGCGTTGGCCAGCAGCGAATGTACCGCGTGGCCCCATTCGTGGGCGAAGGTGGATAGCGAATCGTAGTCGTCGTTGTGGTTCAGCAGCACGTAGGGATGCACGTCGTAGGCGAAGCCATTCATGTAGGCGCCGGATGTCTTCCCCGGTTGCGGATGACTGTGCATCCAATTTTGGGACAAGCCGTGTTCCAGCAGTCCAAGATAGGTGTCGCCAAACGGCTTTAAGGCTTCGAAGGTAATCGTTTTGGAGCGCTTCAGGTCGAACACGCCGGTTTCCACCTCCACCAGGGGCGGATAGATGTCGTAGTAACGCAAATCCTCCACCCCCAGCATTTCGCCGCGCAACTGCAAATAGCGGTGGAAAACGGGTAGTGCCGCATTTACCTGGTCCACCAACTGGGTGTAAATCTCGGGAGGCAGGCCATCGTCAAACAAATTCTTTTCCAACACACTGTCGTGATTGCGCGCCTTGCTGGCGAAGACATTGGCTTGCACCTCGGTCGCCAGGGTGGCGCCCATGCCATTGGCGTACTGTTGCCAAGCGGACCAGAAGGCATCGAATACTTTTTTCCGGTCCGCGCGCTCGGCCGTCCCGCGCCAGCGGCTGTAACCGGACTGAGTGAGCTTCGCTTCGGTGCCGTCGCTTAGGGTAATACTTGGCCAGGGAATATCCGCGTTGGCATAGTTCTCGTAAATTTGCCCGGGGGCGGACAATATCAGGTCCGCTTGGGCCAACAGGGCTTCGGTTTTTTCATCCAGCGTGTGGGGCGCCTGGCGCAATGTGTCGCGAAGTTGAAAGGCGAATTTGTTCAGCTTTGGTTCTCGCTTCAGGAAGCGTTCCACCTTTCGCTCGCCCACCGCCAATACTTCTGGATTCAGCCAGGCAGTTGCCTCGCTCCAGTCGGCGAACAATTGACGCGCCCGACCGAATCGCGCTTGCGCGGCGGCATCTCGCTGATCCTCGTCGCGCGATAAGCTGGTGTAGATGTAAACTCGGCCCGCTTCTTTGTAGCTATCACTAATTTCCGCGAGCGCGGCGGCCATGGCGTCGGGGCTTCGTCCCAACGTCCCTTTGTAGTTGGGAAGCTTGTCAATTCGCGACTCGACCGATGCCAGGGCTTTCTCCCAATCTTCCTCCGAGGGGTAAAGATCAGTTAAATCCCATTGGTAGCGAATGGTTTCCGCGTCTTGAGCTTGTGCCAGTGGCAGGGACAAAACTAGTGTCAGGACGACTAAAGTGCGCGTTAGCTGCATTGCTTTCCCCGGTAATGGTGGCGCTGACTGTTATAGGTGGGTGCGCCGCGCCTACATTATAGGAGGTTTTTCAAAGGAACATAGCCTGAGCTGACCGGAATGGTCAACTCAGGCAGTGTGAAAATTATTGTGTTACAACGCGGGGACTAAAATGCTGGGTTTGCCGGATCCCCTTTAAAAGTTGACTTGTATGCTGACGGAAGCATAGTCCAGGTCGGGTTCGATATCGTCCTCCAGTTCGAAACGGTCGTAATCAAAGCGCAGGTCAACCGCGTCCGTCAGTCCTATTTTTGCCCCGAGGCCGAAGAACAGATCATCGCCCTCGAAATCCGTGCTCAGAATCGGAACGCCGGCGATGGTGGTTTCGACCTCCGCTTCCCACCAGAACCAGCCAGCTTTGGCGAAAATAGAAAAGCGATCATGCAGCGGCGCGCCGATGGTTGCGGCAAGTGAAGCGCCTTCCAGGTCCGAGGTAAAGCCGCCGTCGGGTGTATCGTCGGAGGCTTCATCGAACTCGTACCAGCTAATCTCCAAGCCTAGCATGTCACTAACGTGTAGCCCGCCAAAAATTCGCAGCGCTTCCTGATTGTCGTCGAAATCCGTGTCGGTATCGTCGTCAAATTCGAACTTGTACTGTCCGTAGCCTACGCCGATATAGGGTTCCACTTGGGCATAGGCGCTTGGAGCGCCTACCGCTAAAGCCAGAATGATATATATAGGTACATGGGTCTTCTTGATCATAGCCGTCACTCCTGTGATAGGTACCTCTGATAGGTAGGTACAAACGCGATTCCAAGTGACAACCTCTACGCGCGATTCCACTTGAATGTTATTTGTTCAACTGCAATCAAGGTGCCAGAAACAGAACGATGAATGTGACAGAAAGTCGATTTTTGGTTGCGCTTGGCGCGTGGAGTTGTAAGAGTAAGATGGCGGGGTGTAACTAATGCATGATTATCAGTCATGAGGAGTCGCTAGTCTCTAATCTCTAGTCTCTAGTAAAGACAGCGCACCCAGCAAAGCTGGGTTGCTTCCGAGGACTAGCGATTAGCGACTTTTATTTTTTATTTTTCTTTTTAAAAGCCAACAACACATTGCCCGGCATCTGGCCGAACATGCCGTAGCCGGAATTCACGAACAGGTAACCATTGGCCGCGACAATGGAAGCGTTGTCGATGGCGCCCCCCTTGGCTTCCACGCCGTTGACGGTTTTAAAGGAATTGGCGGTGTCGAATTGAAACAGTAGCTTGCCGGTCCGCGTGTCCAGGGCTCGTAACAAGCCGTCCAGGGAGCCCTCCACAACGGCGCCGTCGATGACGGTCGGTGCTCCCGACATGCCGATATTGCTGTCGCAGCCGCGTACCCGCTGCTGACGGTCGCCGCTGCAATCGGGTTGCGCGGCAAAGGTCCAGACCACCTTGCCGCTGCTGGCGTCTAACGCATGAATGCCGGGTTTCTGGGTTTTATCCTCGCCTTGTGCGCCCCAGCCGTAGGGGCGGTTAATGGGCGCGAACACCCGCGTGCCATCGTAGGCCAGGCCCCAATGAATGCCGCCCAGTGGCGAGCCTTCGCCAAAGTCCTGGCGCCACACCACGGCGCCGCTTTTGTCCGGATCCAATGCCCAGACAGTTCCGGATTTTTGCCCCGCCAATAGCAAATCGGAACCATCCTTCGACTTGGCGATCACCACCGAGGCGCCGAAGTCCACGTCGCGGTTGACTGTGTCTTCCGGTTTGGGGCAGTTCAAGCTGCGGTCGCGGGGACCGCAGCCGCTGATGAAGATATCGTTTGCGGTGGCCTGGAAACTCCATCTGATGGATCCGTCTTCAAGGTCAATGGCGAGGATGGCATCAGTGTGCTTGTGGGCCGGTTCGGAGGTTGCTTCTCCGGTACCTACGTAAATCAGGCCGCGTTTCTCGTCGACGGCAGGCGAGTTCCAGATCGGTGCCCCCGAGGGCCCCCAGATCATTTGGCCATCGCCACGATCGCGAATGGGCTTGGCATCTTCCATGGTGTGGGCGGTCCAGATTTTCTCGCCACTGATGGCGTTCAAAGCGGTAACCGCGCCGTGGGTGGTACAGCAAAGGTGCTCATTGTTGCCCGCCACTGAAATTTCGTACTGGGAAATCGGCACAATGACCTTGTCGGCGTGAATGACCGGTGTGCCGGTAGTCAGGGATAACTCGAACAGGCCAACATGCGTCTTCCACAAGCCCTGACCGGTTTTTGCGTCCACCAAATGAGTATTGGATCCAAGATCACTGAAGGCCACAACATGGCGGCCATCACTCAGTTTGCCGTAGGCGGCGCTGGAACGCAGGGGGATGTCGCTTTGGTAAACCCATTGCAAACAGGGTTCACCATCAATATTGATGGCGAACAGTTTGGCCGCATCAGCCACTGGCAGGAACAGGGTTGAACCGACCACCGCCGGTTGCGAGCGCATGGTGGTGGCGCCCGGGAAGCCGAGTGCCCAGGCCAATTCGAGGTCGCCAAAGTCGGCGGTGCTCAGGCCCGACTGCTCGGCGCTTAAATGGCGGTGGTTCTCCTTATTGAATCCGAAAGTCGCTACGCTGGCCCCAGCCCCGGTATCCACGCTGCGTCGCTCGGCGGAACACATCATGCCCGCAATCCAATCGTCGCTGGTACTCTCCCTGCCCGCCAGATATTCCACCAGCGCGAGTTTTTCCTGGCCGGACAGGCCCGCAGCCTGAGCCTGCATCTTGCCCTCGTTGATGGCATAAGTCAGTGCCTGTACGCGCATCTGCTGTAAGGTGCTCAAGGCGGGCGAGCGGGTTTCCTCCGGCTGGTCGTGGCAACTGGCGCAGGCCTGCTCGTACACCGCCCGGCCCGGGTGGTCGGCGGCTGATTGCGCCTGGACGATCGCGCTACACGCGAGAAGGGGCGGAATCAAGGACAGGAACCAGCGGGTGGGACCAACAAACTGAGTGGGAGTAGTGCGCGGGGCAAGAGTGGGTGGCAACATGCAAACCTCGGAACTCATTGTATACAAAGGGCAAAAGATAGCATTGTCGCTCCGGCCGATGAGTCACGTTTACAGGTCTTTACAGGGCGCGGAGTTTTGACAGGCAAGTAGCTGCTGGTTAAGAATGTCTGGTGGCGGGCGAAACGCCCCCAGCATGCACTTCCTTTCATAACGATCTTCCATAATGACAAGTGGGGAACCATGGCGCAGGATTCACAAGACCTAAAAGGCATACTGGGCTGGGTTGAACGAACGGGCAACCGTTTGCCGGACCCGGTGTTCATCTTTTTTTGGCTGATTCTTTTCCTGATCATCGTCAGCGTCGTGGCCGCCTTTGCCGGTCTCGCGGCTCCCCATCCCACGCAAGCGGACGCATCGGGCAACGCCGTGGCTGTCACGGCGGTCAGTCTCCTGTCGGCCGACAACATCCAGCGGCTGTGGGTGGAAATGCCAGCAACCTTTACCCACTTCCACCCGCTGGGCTATGTTCTGGTGGTCATGCTGGGCGCCGGTATTGCCGAACGTTCGGGCCTGTTCGGTACCGCCATGCAGGCGGCGGTCAAGCATGCCCCAAAATTGCTGTTAACCCCGGTGGTTACCTTGGTGGCAATGCTCGGTAATTTGGCGGCCGATGCGGCTTACGTGGTATTGATTCCGCTGGCGGGCGTATTGTACGCCGCTGCCGGGCGGCATCCGGTGGCGGGTATAGCCGCTAGTTTCGCGGGCGTGTCCGGCGGTTTTTCGGCCAATTTTTTGCCTGGGCAGCTCGACGCTCTGTTGTTTGGCATCACCGAGGCCTCGGCGGAAAGCATTGTCCCGGGCTGGGACGCCAATATTGCCGGCAATTGGTATTTCATCGCCGCCATGACACTGTTCTTTCTGCCGGTGATCTGGTATGTCACCGACCGGGTTGTTGAGCCTCGCCTGCAACCCTTGGCTGGTGACCAGGCCACAAGTAGTACCGCCGGGGTGGTAAAGAGCCACGGTGAACCACTGACCGCCATGGAGCGCAAAGGGATGGCGCGTGCCGGCTGGGCGGCAGTGGGCGTGGTAGTTCTGTGGCTGCTATTTACCGTGGGCCCCGGTACACCTTTGCTCGACGAAGGGGCGGAGCCGGAAGCGCAATTGAACCCGCTCTATCAGTCCCTGGTGGCGGGCTTCTTTATTCTCTTTCTCGCTTGTGGCTGGGCTTACGGCTCCGCCACTGGAACAGTAAACAACCACCGCGACATCGTGCGGATGATGTCGGAAGCCATGGCCGATCTCTCCTATTACCTGGTGCTGGCCTTCGCCGCGGCCCACTTCGTGGCTATGTTCAACTGGTCCAATCTCGGCTTGATTTTTGCCATTAAAGGCGCGGCAACTATTGAGGGGGCCAACCTTCCCATTGCGGTAATCCTGGCTTTGCTGGTGCTTTTTACCGGGTTGATCAATTTGTTTGTGGGTTCCGCCAGCGCCAAATGGGCGCTGCTTGCGCCGGTATTGGTACCGATGATGATGCTGTTGGGCGTAAGTCCGGAGATGACTACCGCCGCCTATCGCGTGGGTGATAGCGCCACCAACATTATCACCCCGCTGATGGTTTACTTCCCACTCATACTCACTTTCTGCCAACGTTGGCAGCGGGATTTTGGGCTCGGAAGTCTAACCGCCACCATGCTGCCCTATTCGTTTTGGTTGTTGGTGGTCGGTTTGTTCATGACCGTAGCATGGGTGTTGCTGGGGCTGCCATTGGGGCCCGGCGCGAGCATGAACTACTCATTGCCAAGTTGAGTTTTTGACGACGTGGCACCCTATTGAACATTTGTACAACGATTATGGAGCCGCTATGAAAAATACCGCGCTTGGCCTCGGTTTGAAAATGCTGGCACTTATCGCTTTTGTTGCGGGGGTGGGGGTCGGTTTGTTGGCACTTGTCGCGGCTGCTGGCGTTTGGTTTGGCTGGTGGGATTTCCGCCAGGGTTTCAGCCTGTTGCGTTCCGTCAACACCTATGCTCCCTGGATCGCGGGAGCTGGCTTGGTCATAGGGGCGCTGGTCTACCTCGGCTCGCGCCACTTCAAAACCGGCAAGGGCGCGTCCCTGGCAGGCCTTGCGCTGGTGGGAACCGTCGCCGCTGCCCTCGCGTATTATGTGCCGGAAAGTTATCGCCCACCCGAAGGGACGCCTCCCATACACGATATTTCCACCGATACCGACAATCCGCCGGTATTTGTCGACATCGTGCCCTTGCGCGCGGATGCTCCCAACAGCTATATCTATGGCGATTCCCCCAATCTGACCCCCGAGCGTCTGGCGGAATTGCAGAAGGGTGCTTACCCCGATATCGCGACGCGAAGCTTTGCCGAACCCAAGGAACAGGTTTTTGCCCGTGCTTTGGCTGCGGTGGATCAACTGGGCTGGGAACTGGTCGCGCAAGATCCACAAGCTGGACGAATTGAAGCCACCGATACCACCTTTTGGTTTCGCTTCAAGGACGACGTGGTTATTCGCATTCGCGAACAAAACGGACAGACGCTGGTGGACGCCCGCTCCGTGTCGCGGGTCGGCACCAGTGACGTGGGCAAAAATGCCCAGCGTCTGCGCGCTTTTTTCGAACTACTTTAAGCGTCCACCGCACTTTGCTGGGCGCGGATTTTCCACCCGCGTTCGTCCTTCTCGTTTTCACCCTTCGCATGTTCACCCCACCGCGTGGCTTGGCCTGCTTCTTGCGACGAATTGTCTACCCGAACACGAAAGTCCGGCCCGCTTATAGAAAGGAGTTGGAGATGAGCGATAACGCGATCAACCTGCTCAAGCAGGACCACAAAAAGGTTAAGCAACTGCTTGGCCAGCTGACGGACACCACCAACCGCGCGCAAAAAACGCGAACCGACTTATTGGGCGAGATCGCCAACGAGCTTCGTGTCCATACCAAAATCGAAGAGGAAATTTTTTATCCGGCGTTCAGGGACGCGGGCAAGCACGATGAAAAGCAGATGTACCACGAAGCAGTGGAGGAACACCGCGCGGTGGAAGAGCTGGTGTTGCCCGATTTGGAGAAAACCGACCCGGGTTCGGATCAGTTTGCCGGTCGGGCCAAGGTATTGAAGGAATTGGTCGAACACCACGCGGACGAAGAAGAGGCCGATATTTTTCCCAAAGCGGAAAAGATGTTCAGTTCCGACGAGTTATTGGCCATGGGGCAGCAAATGGCGGAGTTGAAAGGCCGCTTTGCGCCGTAAGCCGGCCTTGTCGTGTGGGCCAAGGAGTTACTAGACAAGGAGGTAGATAATGGACGTGATTCGCATACTGCTATCGATTTTAATCCCGCCGCTGGGCGTATTTTTGCAGGTGGGTATCGGTGCGCAGTTTTGGATAAATATACTGCTAACGCTGCTGGGCTATATTCCGGGCATCGTACATGCCGTGTGGATAATTGCCACGCGGTAGTTCCAAATCACTTCTGAGTGTTTTGTGGGATAGTGGAACTCCGCGCTAATGGTTGCGCGACCCGCCGAAGCGTGATGACATGAGTGGGCTGTGCTCTGTGGAGTTTATTTGTTTTTAGTTCGGCGTTCCTTGCCGTATTCCTTGATTATGAAATCGCGCATCATCCTTTCGTAACGCTGCATCATCTCCAATTCTTCGCGAAACCCGTCCCGGTCGGGGTTGAACATCAAGCCCACGGCGATCCCGCGCATTGCGGTAACGTGGGTGCGGATTAATGTACTGAGCAGGGTGTTTGGCTCGACCTCAAAATCGCGACAGAAGGCTTCTTCGCCCCGCCGCCGTTCCGCGGCGATCAAATCGATTAGAGGCCGGCAACGTTTTTTTAATTCGGGGCTGTTGCGCGTTGCCATCATGATTTCAATCAATGCGGTGTACGTCGGATGATTGATGATTTCCCAACTTGCGTCGGCCGTATGCGCGATGCGTTCCGGCCCCGGTTGGTATTGCACAAAAATATCCTGCCGGATCTGAACGTGCATTTTGAGACTGTAATCCGCAACCGCGAGCATCAAATCAACTTTGCTGGGGAAGTGATGCTGGGTCGCGCCCTTGCTGACGCCCGCTTCCGCGGCCACGCCGCTGATGGAAGTGCCGTCGTAGCCTACATTGTACAAGCAGCGAACCGCGGCTTTGATTATTTTGTCTTTGGTCTCGGCGCTCCGCTCCGCATTTGTGCGCCGTTTTGGCCGTGCCCCGGTCTTGGCTATGTTCATAGGAGGGTGTCAGTTGGGTGGGTTTGTGCTCATAATTATGCCATACCCCCTGCGTCCATGAACCCCTATGGACGATTAGCCTGGCCTGTGACCCGTCACCAGGCCGAGCGGGTAAAATAGGGGAAAGTCTGCACCGAGTGATAATACTGCTTGGCGGCGAGCAGAGAATTTGTATAATACAAACAATACGCTCGGCTTCTATTGTCTACCAGTCAGCTCCCGCGTGGTAGGCCCAAAATCAGTAGCCCAGCAGCGGCTCAATAAATAGAAATAACATTAGCAGGGTATCGGTATTGTCCAGAGGCTCCTCTATATTTGTTACCCGTTTTTATCTCCCAGGTGCTCCAATGAAAAATTACCAACAGCTTCTTCCCCAGTTCACTATTTTTCTGATTGCGGCGCTCTTTTTATCCTGCGCTTCAATCGCCGCTCCATTACAGGATCCCATTCGAACCGAGAGCGGCTACGTCGCGGGAACTGCAGTTGACGGCGTGCGGATTTATCGCGGAATTCCCTACGGCACCCCCCCGGTTGGCGAGTTGCGCTGGAAGGAGCCGCAGCCGGTCGCGCCTTGGCAGGGCGTTCGCGATGCCACGGAGTTTAGTCCGTGGGCCGCGCAATCCTACCCCACTCCTGCGGTGTTCGAGGTCAAAACCGATTCGGATATGAGCGAAGACAGTCTCTATCTGAATGTGCTGACGCCGGCCGAGAATTCCGAGCAAAAACTGCCAGTCATGGTTTGGCTGCACGGCGGCGGCCTGGACATTCTGAGTGGCAATATGCTGCGCTACAACACGCCGGATTTGCCGGCCACGGGCGCTGTCGTCGTTACCGTGAATCACCGCCTGGGACCTTTTGGCTATTTGGCCCATCCCTGGTTATCGGAAGAATCGCCGTACAACGCTTCCGGTCACTACGGCAATCTTGACCTCATGCTCGCCTTGCACTGGGTGCAAAACAACATTGCCGCTTTTGGCGGCGACCCAAAGCGTGTGACAATTTTTGGCCAATCCGGCGGCGGCAGAAAAGTGAATTTCCTGATGACGTCGCCGCTGCTGCCCGAGGGCTATTTCCATCGCGCCATCAGCATGAGTAGCAGCATTGATAGCATCAGTAAGGACGAAGCGGAACAGCGCGGTCTTGCATTGACTGAAGAGCTCGGTGTCAGCAGTATTAGCGAACTGCGAGCCACGCCATGGCGGGACATTGTCGCGGCGGCTGAAAAAGTCGGTTGGCGGGGGCAAATGGTTGTGGACGGTTGGGCCTTGCCGCAGCCAATAACTGAAATCTTTGCCGAAGGCAGGCAGCGAGATGTTCCGTTTATGATTGGCATGGTCAAAACCGAAGACGCCGGGCATTTCAATGTACCGGTGCAGTTACTGCCAACAATCAAACCGGGAAATTCCCCTGTCTATGCCTACACCTTTACCGCCGTTCCCGCCGGCTGGAAAGAGCAGGGAGTAACCGGTTGGCACGCCATCGACATGACTTACATCTTTGGCGATCCAAAGGACTCATTCGAAAACGCCAAACCCGAGTATGTGCGGGCCTATCCGATGCGGCAGGGCGCTCAAGGGGCCGACCCCGGCTTCACGGCGGCCGACGTTAGATTTGGCGAAAACTTTAAGAAAATTTGGGTGCAATTTGCCGCGACGGGCAACCCCAGCGTCAAAGGTGTTGTGGACTGGCCGCCTTACACAGCCGACCGCGAAAAGTATCTCGAACTCGATCAAGACCTGGAAATCAAAACGGGCTATTCCAAATTGCGGCACGGCCAATAAGTCCTCGCGCAATGCCGACTACCAAATGAGAAGTGAACCTATGGTTACCGACTTTTTGGGTCGGCGGGTCAAGCCGCGCGGCGCGACTTGTTGCCGCCCAGTTGCGGGGCGCGGGGCTTGGGCGGCGCCGATTGGCGCGCGAGGTAGTCCAGCAACAGCTTGTTGAATTCCTGGTTGTTGCTGCCAATACCCGCGGTACCGAATAATCGGTTGAATTCCAATAAATAGGGATAGTTGTCCACCAGTGCGATATCGAAACCGGCGTGATTCACACCCAAATGATGCGCCACGCGCAACGCCAATTGGGTCACCTGCTTGGGGACGATGCCTGTATGAATGGCGCCACCGCGCGCCAGGTTATTATAAAAACCGCCCTCGGCCTGCAAGCGCCAGTAGGCTGCCAGCACCTGATCGCCCACCACGACCACGCGAACATCCCGGTCGATGGGCAAATATTCCTGTACGTACAACACCTCGGTTCGGGCGCAGTAGTCGAACCAGTCCTGCCGGCTGGTGATCAGCCAGACCCCTGCACCCATACTGGATTTGGGTAGTTTGGCAACAAAGGGAAGGTCCATCGATTGCCACAGAGCCTCCCGTTGCTGTTCGCTGTTCGGCTCAATGCGTGTGCGCGGCACATGTTCCGGGACAACGCTTTGGAAGGCGCGGGTCATTTCAATTTTGTTGTGACCGATAAGGTAACTGGCCTGGCTGGGAAACACGCGGCAGTTCAGGCCGTAAATCAGCGCGTTGAGCTGCCAATACTCGGGAAACAGCACCCAATCGGCCTGCTGGAGTTCCAAGGTATGCGCGTAAAAGTGTTCGGGTTTCAGGAAGCGCGTGTTGGGCAGGCCAAGGCTTCGAAAGACATCGAAAGATACCAGTTGCATGTGTGTAATCAGTGAGGGTCTCGAGCGTATTATTATAGGGCAACGTTCTGATTGAGCAATTTTATTGTGCCATGATCACGGTGCTTATCAGCCAGCTGGTATACGCCAAGTAGGCGGTTAGCAGGAACGCTCCTTCCACGCGGTTTATACGGCCGGGACCGCGAAAGCCGAAGCAAAAAATTACCAGGATGATGGTGAGGCCGGCCATGACAGGCACGTCACGGGTTAGCACCTCCCTGCCTACCGCCATGGGCTGAATAGAGCCCGCAATGCCTACTACGGCCAGCGTGTTAAACAGATTGGAGCCCAGCACATTGCCCAGGGCGATATCGTGTTCACCTTTGCGCACCGCCGTCAACGAGGATGCTAACTCGGGAAGGGAAGTCCCGACCGCTACCACGGTGAGCCCGATGATCAAGTCGCTGACGCCCAGCAGGCCGGCAATTCTGACCGCGCCCCAAACCAGAATCTGGGAGCTGGCTACCAGCAACACCAGTCCAACCGCCAGCCAAAACAACGCGCGGCCCAATGGCAACGCATAGGCATCCAGTTCCTGTTCCACGTTTTGGGCCAGACTATCGGCCCGCCCGCGCATCCCCTGATAAATTGTCCAGCCCATAACCATGGCAAAAACAGCCAGCAAACCCACGGCGTCCAAGCGCGACAGATGCCCGTCCCACAATTGCCAGGCGGCAAATCCGGTAATTGCCAGTAGCAGCGGCAATTCCTTGCGCAAGACTTGGGAATGAACAGCGATGGGAGCGAGCAGGGCGGTAAGCCCTAAAATCAAAGCAATATTGGCAATGTTGGAACCGTAGGCATTGCCCAGGGCAATGCCGGGATTGCCGTTGACGGCGGATATGGCCGACACCACCATTTCCGGAGCGGAAGTGCCAAAGCCCACCACCAGCATGCCGATCAACAGTGCTGGTGTATGAAAGTGGCGGGCCGTAGCGGCCGCGCCATCCACGAAGCGATCAGCACTCCAGACCAGGAGAACGAGGCCGAAAGCAAGAGCGGCAATGGCTGGGAACATCGAATAATCTCACCGAGAGAGTGGCGGCGGATGATAATACCTGCGACCGCCGCCGTCCATTCGATGTTGCTATAAGATGTTGCTGCTAGGGAGCCTCTGAATAATACCAATGCGGCTCTGGCTTACAGGGCGATGCGCAATCAAGGCGCACTTGTGAAGACATAATGGTTCTATGTCGAGCCTCTTTGTTTCAAGTAACGGCAACGCAGAGTGCCTTTACTTACAAAGTAAAGTCCCTGTAAGCCCCAAAGAGCGTGGCCTGAAGCGTCCATCCGCGGCGTTGAGCTTCTTGTAAAGGCGTTCCCAGAAACCAAGGGGGCCATTCACTGCGAAGCTCGCCTAGCATCTGAGCGCTTCAGGCCACGCAGAGACGTATTGGTATTATTCAGAGGCTCCCTAGATAGGTACGCTAATAGAGCAGCGAGAGAGTCCCGCTCCCCGCGCTCTACTTTTCCTCGATCTGCTTTACTGTTTCAGGAGACGGTTACTTTTCAAGGACCCGTTTACTTTTCCAGGACATAGGTCCCCGGGCTGGCGCAGATCGGCGGATAACGTTCATTGCCCAATCGTTTCGGTGCTTTCTTGAGCGGCGCCGAACGGGTGCCGAGCCATTCGGCCCAGTCTTCCCACCAGCTGCCCTTGTGCTGTTGCGCGGATGCCAACCAGTCCTCGGGGGATTGGTCCAGGTGGCCACCCGTGTAATAGGAGGAACTGGCAATGCCGGGCGGCCGCAACACGCTTTGGATATGCCCGCTGTTACTCAATACAAAGCGACAGTTGGCGTTGGCAAACAGGTCCGGGTTCCCGAAGCAGTTCTTCCACGGCATCAGGTAATCCTCGTCGCCGCCGAGAAAGTAAAAATCGCCCTCCACCTTGCCCAGATCCAACTTCAGCCCGCCGACAGACAAGCTATTGGCGACAAAGCGGTTATTCAGGAAGGTATCCATGAAGTCGTGATGCAGCGCCGCGGGCAATCGGGTGGAATCATTATCCCAGTAGAGCACGTCCATGGTGGGCGGTTCCTTGCCCAACAGGTTGTTGTTTACCCAGAAACTCCACACCAGGTCGGTGGGGCGCAGCCAGGCAAATACGTGCGCGAGTTCCTTTCCTTCCATAACTCCCCGACGGCGACTGCGCGCCAGGGACGTGGATACAGTTCGTTTGTCCATAAACAAATCCAGGGTCGGATGGCCCTCCACACTAAGCGCCGTGACCAGCAGGCTGTGATTGCGTACCACGGATTTGCCCAAGGTTGCGTACAAGGCTTGGAGGGAAACCGCGGTAATACCCCCTGCGCAGGCGCTGATCAAATTTAGATCCTCCGACCCGCTGATGTCGAGCACCGCCTCGACTCCTTTGTCGAGTTCCTCCAGATAGGTGTCCAGTCCCCATGTTGCTTCGGCCTTGGTGGGGTTCTTCCAACTGATCATGAACACTTGCAAGCCTTTGCCGCGCAAGTAATCCACCACACTGTTTTTCGGAGACAGGTCAAAAATATAAAACTTGTTAATTTGTGGCGGCACGACGAGCACCGGTCGTTGGTGGACGAGACTATTCTGCGCGCACTGGTATTGGATAAGTTCAAACAGCTTGCTGCGATAGACGACCGCACCGGGGGTCGTACCCAGATCCTTGCCAACCTGGTAAGCATCCTCGCCACTCTGGCGGGGCATGCCATGATTGGTTTTAAAATCCCGGGAAAGGTTTTGTAGACCGGCCAATACACTTTTCCCGCCAGTTTGGTAGGCTCGTTTTATTGCCACGGGGTTTAGCGGGGAATTGGAGGGCGCCATGGCGGCGCTTATCTGGGTGAACACAAACTGCGCCCGGTTTTTGTCTCGTTCATCCTCGTAGGTCAGGTCATCAATGAGTCCGTTTACTTCCTTGTCCCAGGCAAGATAGCTTTGTAGAAGCATACGGTAAACTGGGTTGTCCTGCCAAACCGCGTCTCGGAACCGGCGATCTCCGCGTTCCGGTTGCAGCTCCGACTTTGATTGTGCAATGTGCAGCAATTCGGTTGCGAAACTAGCGTAGCGTTTAGCGAACACCTGGGGCTGCTTGAATACTTGCAAGGTAAAATCAAACAAGGTATCGATCAGGCCTTTGCCACGCAAATCCGTGAAATCGGCGTCGCTGACCCGGTCGGGGGAATCCGCGGCGGCGGTCTGACCGTAGCGCGTTCTCAAATCCTCACTGTAACCGCGCAGGGCCTCGGCGGAACTGCGCAACTTCTCTAGTTTGGCGAAAAATTCTTCGTCCAGTTCACCGTCGAGGGAGTCTTCCTCCTGTTGTTGTGAACTTTCCGCGGACGACGTTTCCGAATGCGGTGAAAAATCCGCATGCGTACTTTGTTGATCGGTACGTTGATCGGTACGTTGGAAGTCGAGCAAGCGAGAATCCACTGCCGCGCTGCCCTCGGTTTGAAGATTTTCCATGGAAAATCCCCGCTCGTTCGCCCGTTCGTTTGGAAAGGGTTCCCGTTTTCCTTCAAAGGTGCGTTTTGGCGTGCCCATAGTTGATACTAACTCCTTGTACCCGACATTAGTGATGGCCGGGAGTAAACTGAATTCGCAACAGGGTGCCCCCAAACGGAATCAGAGGTGATCCCGCCGTGTGTCGATGCGACTTGCTCGGGACCCTTACGAACAGGGTCGTTTTCGCCAGCTTTACGTGCCCAGTTCGGGCACCCCGCGTACCAGAGGGGCGCCCGAACGAAGAACAATCGGCTCGGCTCAGCTAGACGTCGAGGGTCGCTTGGCCTTGGATTGTTGCTGCTCTTTTTGCCGTTGTTCCTTCATGGCGGTCAGCTCGTCAAGCGATTCCGACATGTCGGCCATCAACAGCGCAAGCCGATCCACATCGCTCCGGGTTGGCACACCCATGAAGTGCAGGGAGCGGCTCATGCTGCTGCCGACCCTGTCCTCAAGCACATCAATTCGTGCCTTGGCCTTGTCCCGTAGTTGCACGGATTTGGATTTGGCTTCATTGATTCGTTCATTGATTCGTTTGCGAGCGCGCTCCTCGACCTGCTCACCCTTTTTCGCCATGTCCTGGGCGAAGCTGGTGGCGGTCTCTTGTCCGGTTACCGCTGTTCCCAACCATGCGTGCCAAACAAATTTGGAAGAATTCGCCATTGTGTTCAAGGACTTGGCAGCCATATTCTTTGAGTACTCGACGGTGCCGGTCATTGACGGAATGGGCTGAACGTTGCTGGAATGAGTTTCTCTGGTTTCAGTGGCCATTGTTGGGTCTCGCTCCGTTAAAGTTGTGACAGAAATTGAAGGTAGCGAATGAGCTTCCTTCGCGTATAGCTCGCACGCTGCCCCAGGCAGAACCGTGCGGAAAATCAATGAATTGAACCCGAAGGCTGGTGACCCTCTCGTGAACTTTTCGTGACCTTCTCGTAAATAAGCGGTGGCATCCCGCTGCCGCAACGTCAATGCTATTAGCATGCCAACGCCGCTATTCGCCACCGTACCAAAATCTCCTTGTCCATTTTCTGTTACGAATGTTGCAATCCGGTAAGTACGGCGTCTTCTTGGAACAAAAAACACCTTGCTGCCCGCAGCAAACATTTGCTGGGTAACGGGCAGCACACTATAACAAGAGACGCTATACTTCCGGGCGAAATCAACGCCAAAAATATTCCGGATACACGGTTATATCGCCCAGTTCCGGCTAAACTGTGATGATGGCTGGGTTAGTTGCGTTATCGTAACTGGGCAGTATTGCAAATCGATGAAACCGAGGAAAAATCTTTGCCGGAGTTTGAAGATTCAGTCGTTGCGGTAGAGGGGCTGAAAATCCGCGTATTGCGGAAAACGGTCGCAAACCGACAAACCCCTCCATTGTTACTTTTCAATGGCATCGGTGCCAATGCTGACCTATTTAAGCCCTTGATGACTGATCTTGAACCAATCGAGTGCATTACCTTCGATGTACCTGGCATTGGTGGCTCCAAGCCAACTTTATTACCCATGCGTTTCAAAGCGCTGAGTAAGCTGAGCGCAAAACTTCTTGATCATTTCGACTACGGAAATGTGGACGTGCTGGGCGTATCCTGGGGGGGTGGCCTGGCGCAAGAATTCGCACGCAACCACCAGCAGCGTTGCCGACGCCTGATTCTCGCGGCCACCTCCCCCGGCGTGGTCATGGTGCCCAGCAAGCCTTCGGTGTTTATGAAACTGTCCACCCCGAAGCGCTATCTGGATGAGTCCTATTTGTTTGAGGTGGCGCACCACATCTACGGAGGCGTGCTGCGTGAACACCCGGAACAGATCCAGGCTTTTGCCGAGCATATTAAACCGGCCAAATCCGGGCGCGGCTATCTGAATCAGCTCATGGCCATGGCGGGTTGGACCAGCATTCACTGGTTGCACAAGCTGAAGCAGCCCACCCTGATCCTCTCCGGCGTCGACGACCCCTTGGTACCGCTGGCAAACGGTAAAATACTCAGCGCGCGAATTCCCAACAGTCGACTGGAGGAAATCAACTGCGGGCATCTATTGCTGCTGACTCAGCGAGAGGTTGTAGTACCGATGATCAGCGCCTTTTTACTCAACGACGAGCTATTTGGCGGTGAATTGCTCGACGGAGCGCTGCCCGGGGGCGCAAACTGAGAAGCAACAAGGAGCCGAGTGACGCTACGGTAACGACATTGCGGCAAAAGCGGAGGACGACCTTGGGATATCGATTATGCTAATCGGCTTCCTGCTATTTACGGTCTTTTTTGTACGGGCCTGGATCATCTGGAATTCGACCCCGGAGCTGTTATCGGAATCCGAACGGGAGTCCGACGACATCCGCTATCGCTACGCCACCACCCTGTTGCGTAGCGGATTGGTCAAGTTGGGTTCCTGTCTGTTGTTTGCCGCGATTTTCTCCTTCGTCACCTATTCAGTGGCCTTCCTGCTGTGGTCGAGCTTCCTGTTCGCCTGGGCCGAAGGCAGTACCCTTGTCAAATCAGGCCTGTTTGCCCTGGCCGCCGCCGTAACCCTGGTGCTGACCTATCTTTCCAAGCCGGGGCGGTTTTTTACCGAGGCTTGCCTCTTCTTCCAGCGCTACCAATTTTTTCCGCCCTTGCCGTCGCACAAGGAGGAAGACCTTATGCAGCAACTGGAACGGCTGCCGGTGGGCACCTTGCCGATCGACGTTCAGAATGTCCTGTGCGCCGGTGCCGAACCGGCCGACCTGCATCGCAGGGAACTTTACGACACCTTTCGCAAACTGGTGTGGGTCCACGGTCATCTGGCTCGGATCGCCAGGCAACATAAAGGGGTCGTCAAAATGTTTTATTTCGGCCGCGAGTGGGAATTGATCAACAATCAATTCCAAGTGATCGAGCAACAGATGCACTCCAATACCAGCGAAGCTGACTCCATTCTGATGCAAAGGACCAGTAACTGCCTTTATTATGCCTACGGCTTACTGACTCGCTACATCATGGAAACCAGCGGAAACAGCAGGGAAGTAAAAGAAAAATTCAGGGACTTTGGGTTCGAGGTTGAAGTTTGAGTTTGTTTCGCACACCTTTCACATTCTAGTTTTGTAAAACTTACAAAGTTAAATGTCGTCGAACACGCAGCGACCAGCGCACTTTTCAGCCGGGTCGCGCTGGACTTTGGCACGTGAGACATTTACTCTTTGACCAAAATACGAGACATCGTACACTATATTCATTGCGGGAATGTTCCTGGACGCGCAAATGAGTGAACCTATGCCATGAAGCAGGGTCATCAAACACGGTCATCATGGACGGCCAAGCGCTCGCCGCGATGGGCAGTCACTAATGTAGTATGACCAAGGTAATAAACCAAAGTACTAGGCACAATGCATTACGACTGTCCAATACCTGTAAACTTACCGAATAACGCCACCGAATAGCGCCAATTGGGGACGGAATAACACCAAATTCATCAATAAAGAGCAACGATTGCGAAACTAACAAACTATCCCACTATGTCGATCCGTGGGCCTCCCAATTACGTCGTAAAAAAGGGGGAATGTCAGTTGGATATTCAGGATGAGGCCGCCGGGGCGGTGACTGGACGCCAGGGTCGTGCGAATACCCATTCCAAGGCGAAGGCGGGCAAAGCCAAGCAGGCGGCCAGACCCAAGACCGGGCACAATCAAGAAATCCCTTATGATTCGAGCACATTGCTTGCCGCGCTCCAGGCTATGCGCGACGGCGATTTTTCCGTGCGCCTGCCCGGAAATTGGACCGGAGTTGAAGGCAAGATAGCCGACACCTTTAACGATATTGTCACTGCCAATCGTCGCATCGCCGGCGAACTGAGCCGCGTAGGCGAAGCGGTGGGCCAACAGGGCAAAACCCGGCAGCGCGTGCGCTGTGATCGGCGCGCGGGGTCCTGGGGCGCAATGGAATCCTCCGTTAATGACTTGATTGATGACCTGTTGTGGCCAACCACCGAAGTGACCCGCAGCATCGCGGCGGTGGCCAAAGGCGACCTTTCGCAAACGGTGCCGTTGGAAATTGAAGGTCGTGAACTGCAAGGGGAATTTCTCCGCTCGGCAAAAATTGTCAATAAAATGATCGAGCAGATGAACGTCTTCACCGCCGAGGTCACGCGTGTTGCCCGCGAAGTGGGCGCGGAAGGTAAACTCGGCGGCCAGGCCAAGGTAAAAGGCGTATCGGGTGCCTGGAGAGACCTGACCGACAACGTGAACTCCATGGCCAGCAACCTCACCGACCAGGTGCGCAACATTTCCGAAGTCACCATTGCCGTCGCCAACGGCGACCTGTCCCGAAAGATTACCGTGGATTCGCGCGGTGAAATCCTGCAACTCAAGGAAGCCATCAATACCATGGTGGACCAGCTCCGCTCCTTCGCCTCCGAGGTAACCCGGGTGGCCCGCGAGGTGGGGACGGAAGGCAAGCTGGGCGGACAGGCCATCGTGCCGGGGGTGGCCGGTACCTGGAAGGATCTCACCGACAACGTCAACGTCATGGCCGCCAACCTCACCGATCAGGTGCGAGGCATCGCGGAAGTGGCCACGGCCATCGCCCGCGGCGACTTGTCCCGCAAAATTACCGTGGACGTAAAAGGTGAAATTCTCGAATTAAAGAACACCATTAATACCATGGTGGACCAGTTAAACGGTTTCGCCGCCGAGGTAACCCGGGTGGCCCGCGAAGTGGGCACCGAAGGCAAGCTCGGCGGCCAGGCGGAAGTGCCGGGTGTCGCCGGTACCTGGAAAAACCTCACTGACAACGTGAACTCCATGGCGGGCAATCTCACCGCCCAGGTGCGCAACATCGCCGAAGTGGCCACGGCCGTGGCGCGGGGCGACTTGTCCCGCAAGGTGACGGTGGATGTAAAAGGCGAAATTTCCGAACTGAAGAACACCATTAATACCATGGTGGATCAGCTCAACGGTTTCGCTTCCGAGGTAACCCGGGTCGCACGGGAAGTGGGCACCGAAGGGGAGCTGGGCGGCCAGGCCATTGTGCCCGGTGTGGCCGGTACCTGGAAGGATTTGACGGACTCGGTAAACGCCATGGCCACCAACCTCACCGCTCAGGTGCGCAATATTGCCGAAGTAACCACGGCGGTAGCCAGCGGCGATTTGTCGCGCAAGATCACGGTGGACGTAAAAGGTGAAATCCTGCAACTCAAGGACACCATCAATACCATGGTGGACCAGCTCAACAGTTTCGCGGCGGAAGTGACTCGCGTCGCCCGCGAAGTGGGTACCGAAGGCAAGCTGGGTGGCCAGGCGGAAGTGCCGGGGGTGGCGGGCACCTGGAAAAATCTCACCGACAACGTGAACTCCATGGCCGGCAACCTCACCGGCCAGGTGCGCAACATCGCCGAAGTGACCACCGCGGTGGCGCGGGGTGACCTGTCCCGCAAAATTACCGTGGACGTAAAAGGCGAGATCTTGCAACTTAAGGACACCATTAACACCATGGTGGATCAGCTCAACAGTTTCGCTTCGGAAGTAACGCGGGTGGCGCGCGAAGTGGGTACCGAAGGTAAATTGGGTGGCCAGGCCACGGTGCCAGGCGTGGCCGGTACCTGGAAGGATCTCACCGACAACGTCAACGTCATGGCCACCAACCTCACCGACCAGGTGCGCGGTATTGCCGAGGTGGCCACGGCCATTGCCCGCGGCGACCTGTCCCGCAAGATCACCGTTGATGTGCGCGGCGAAATTCTGCAGTTGAAGGAAACCATCAACACCATGGTGGATCAGCTCAACAGTTTCGCCGCGGAAGTGACCCGGGTGGCGAGGGAAGTGGGCACCGAAGGTAAGCTGGGCGGCCAGGCCGAAGTGCCGGGCGTGGCTGGCACCTGGAAGGATCTCACCGACAATGTGAACGTGATGGCTGCCAACCTGACCAATCAGGTGCGCGGCATCGTCAAGGTGGTAACCGCTGTGGCCAACGGCGACCTCAACCAGAAACTCACCGTGGAGTCGAAAGGTGAGGTAGCGGCCCTGGCGGACACAATCAATAGTATGACCAATACCTTGGCCACGTTCGCCGATCAGGTCACCACCGTGGCCCGCGAAGTGGGGGTGGAAGGGCGCCTGGGTGGGCAAGCGAATGTACCGGGCGCCGCCGGTACCTGGAAGGACCTTACCGCCAACGTGAACTTGCTGGCGGCCAACCTGACCACCCAGGTGCGCGCCATTGCGGAGGTGGCCACGGCGGTAACAACCGGCGACCTCACCCGTTACATCCAGGTGGATGCCAGCGGCGAAGTGGCGGATTTGAAAAATTACATCAACGCCATGATCGGCAACCTGCGCAAAACCACCGACCGCAATACCGAGCAGGACTGGCTAAAAACCAACCTGGCAAAATTCAGCCGCATGATGCAGGGCCAGCGCGATCTCACCACCGTTGCGCAAATGCTACTGTCGGAACTGGCACCTCTGGTTGAAGCGCAACAGGGGGTGATGTACGCCATGGTGGAAGTGGACGGCGAATATCGCCTGCGGCAACTGGCGGGATATGCAGACAACTTCAGCGGCGAACGCTTTGAACGCGAGTACCGGCTGGGCGATAGTTTGGTGGGCCAGTGCGCGCAAGAACGACAGCCCCTTATCATCACTGAAACAGATCATCAGCCCTAGCGGATTACCTCCGGTCT
>JBBDIU010000067.1:0-30849 GCA_040880205.1 Cellvibrionaceae bacterium | reverse complement strand
CGTAGCCCTTTACAAGAAGCTCAACGCCGCAGATGGACGCTTCAGGCCTCGCCCTACGGGGCTTACAGGCCGGCCCGCACTCTGCGTTGCCGTTAGCTGAAATAAAGAGCTTCGACGTAGCCCCCGCCTTGATTGCCTTTCTTCCTATGAGAAAGGGCCGGTAAGCCAGAGGCGCATTGGTATTATTCAGAGGCTCCCTCAAAGTTGACTATGAGGGACAAGCGCCGGCGGTGATTACACCCGGCTCCTACGCCTTCGG
Source organism: Cellvibrionaceae bacterium (assembly GCA_040880205.1). Taxonomy (GTDB): domain Bacteria; phylum Pseudomonadota; class Gammaproteobacteria; order Pseudomonadales; family Cellvibrionaceae; genus WACF01. The sequence goes on along the minus strand of JBBDIU010000067.1, from coordinate 30,590 downwards.
TCCGGCGCAGCTACCGCATAGTGCGACGTGTCTTTCGAAGGAGGATTGCATTCTGTTTATCGCATTTGAAGATCCGGTTGACGCGATGCCCGTGGAATGAAGTGGTCGCCACTCTTAAGTTAGCCCGAAAGGTGGAGCAGATCAGTCATCGCGGTACAAAGCGACAAAACGTTTCAGAATTGATTGCGCTTCCGGTGTGCTCTCCCGCCTAATCGCTTCAATAAGCTGTGCCGCCGACTCGGGCGGAAAATAACCGTGGGCACGATAGACCTTGATCCGCACCGTGAAGCCTTGGGCATCCGCCTCGGGATGAAACTGGGTGGCGTAGATGTTTTTCTTCAAGCGAAACATTTGCACGGGGCATTGTGCGTTGCTTGCCAATAGCACGCAACCGGCGGGTACCGAATCACACGCTTCCTTGTGGCCGGTCAGCACGCGGAACGGGCTCGGGAATCCCTGCAATAGAGGATCCGATTCGCCGGCGTCAGTCAGTGTTACATCCGTCCCCCCGACCGGTTCGGCAAAGCGGCGCGAGATACTGGTGCCGCAATAACTTCCGAGCAAGCCGTTGCCGGAACAACAGCCGAGAAAGGGAAAGTCCCGCGCGACAATCTCGTCGAGCAGGCGATGGAAGTCCGCCTCAAGCTTTCGCTGTATTGCGCTCTTTTGTTCCCTGGGCGTGCTGATATCAAAGGGGCTGCCGCCAACGATAATCCCGGCAAACCGGTCCAGATCCACAGGCGGGAGTCCTGTCGCTTCAACTCGCCAGCGCACTACCGCGTCGTCGGCCAACTCGCCATAGCGCTTGATGGCCGCGAATTCGCTGTGGGCGGTTTCGGCCTCGGGGCGCAACTGGATAATCAGAAAGGGCTTGGACATCTGGTAGAATCTCCGCATTGGCCAGCAGCCGGGAGCGGGTATGTGGATTCAGAAAGAAATTACACTGAAGTCGAGGTCACGCGGTTTTCATCTGATTACCGATGAGGTGGTCGAGCAATTGCCTGAACTTGGGTCGGTACAAGTCGGCATGATGAATGTCTTCATCAAACACACCTCCGCCTCCCTGACAGTCAATGAAAATGCCGACCCAACGGTCCGGCAGGATTTCGAAAGCTACTTCAGTCGCGCGGTTCCCGAAGATGAACCTTACTACAAACATACCCTTGAAGGCAGCGACGACCTGCCCGCCCATATCAAAGCCAGTATTCTCGGTTCCAGCGTCAATATCCCCATCGCTCGCGGCGAGCTAAACCTGGGGACCTGGCAGGGCATTTACCTTTGTGAGCACCGGAACCATGGCGGCACCAGGACAGTGGTCGTTACTGTACAGGGAGAGGAGCGCAAATAGTTTCGGGCTCCCCCGGTCTGTATTGGGTGACGCTCCCTAGTCATACACAGCCCCAACGAGAAAAAGCCCAATTACAAATATTGGATATAACCCGGATAGGACGAAGTCCAGTTGAGATCGAGGTTTTCCTATCATGCTTAGGAATCGGCCCATCATAATGGGTAGGCATACAACAAAGCAGAGGCCTGCCGCCAACATAGAGATCCCCGACATCCAATCCGTGAAGGCAGCCAACGTCACGATGGCTAATAGGAAGTAACAAACCATCACCGCCCGAAGTGAGCTTTTCTCCTTGCTTGCTTCCGGCGGCGGTGGTGGGGGAGCAACGGATGGACTATAGACGAGTTCCAGTCTCGTCAATAGAAAAGCGGCGTGGATGCAGATAGGAATCCACAATCCCATTAGAACCCCCAGCAAGCCGAACTGAGCGCCATCGGTGCGCATTTCCCAGGCAGCGGGGATATAGATCACTGTTGCGATTGCTCCCGAGAGCAAGCCAGAAATCAGAATATTTCTAGTCGGCCGCGTGGTGCATCCCTTGCTCAGTTGAGTGTGGGTGGTGAAATAGGATACCACTCCAAGCAGAACCACGAGTGAAGGAAGGAAAGCCAGCACCAGAGACGGTGCCGCAAAAATCGCGTAAAAGAATACAAGCGAACCCATTGCGGCAAGCCAGAGAAGCACCAGGGCCGTGGGAAGGCCAACAACGTAGAATAGAATGCGGAGAACCAACGTGGGGTAATTCAAATCTGCTATTCTATTCGGTCCGCGCATACAATGGGACTCAAGTTCGCCGCGTAGTGGATTGGTGTCCGACTTCTAATTGCGATGAATAAGGCTCCCGATTTATCCGCGCTGCCGGTCAACCCAATCCTCCACCCGCTTTTCCAAAATCGGCAAAGGCAGGGCGCCGCCGCCCAACACGGTATCGTGAAAGCCCCGGATATCAAATGTATCACCCAGCGCTTCGCGCGCTTGTTCCCGCAGTTCCAGAATTTTCAGCATGCCAATTTTGTAGGCGGTCGCCTGACCAGGCCAGCTGATGTAGCGTTGAATCTCGGAGCGTATCGCGGCTTCAGGTTGCGGGGAATTGTCGAGGAAATAGTGCACGGCTTCCGCTTCGGTCCACTGCTTGGCATGCAGGCCGGTGTCGACCACCAATCTGATCGCACGCCAGATTTCCGTAGATAACCGGCCGAAGTCGGAATAGGGGTCCCGGTAAAAACCCATTTCCTTGCCCAGCTGTTCCGAATACAGTGCCCAGCCTTCGACGAAAGCGGTGTAACCGTACTGGGTGCGGAAGCGCGGAATGTTTTCCAACTCCTGGCCAATGGAAATTTGCATATGGTGGCCGGGATTGCCCTCGTGAAAGGCGATCACTTCCAACTGATACTTGGGCATCGCGGTCATGTCGGACAAGTGCGCATAGAAAACGCCGGGACGACTGCCGTCCGGTGTGCCGGACATATAATGTTGTGCCGCGCCGTCCTGTTCGCGAAAGGACTCAACGCGCTTCACGAGCAGATCCGCCTTGGGCAGAATGCCAAAATAATCTGGAAGTTTTTCCGCCATGTCGTCGAGATAACGATTGGCGAGATCGAGATAGGCCTGACGGCCCTCGTCGGTATTGGGAAAATAAAATTGAGGGTCTTCGCGCAGAAAGATAAAAAACTCCGACAAGCTGCCCTCGAATCCCACCTGATCCTTAATTGCTTCCATTTCAGCGCGAATCCGTTCCACCTCGGCGAGGCCGATTTCGTGAATTTCATTGGCGCTTATGTCTAGCGTGGTCATCTCTCGCAGGCGCAGTTCGTAATACGCTTTGCCGTCCGGGAGCGCCCATACACCGTGGGCGGATTGGTCGGCGTTGTCCCGATCCGTGTGTAGCCAGTCCAGCACTCTGTGGTAGGCGGGTTGCACCTGCATGAGCAAAACCTCGCGTACCTGATCCCGGAATGCGTCGACAGCTGTGGATGAAATTTCCTCGGCCTCCCGAAGGGCTGCGACTTTGCGTTGTGCATCCTCCCACAAGGGGGAATCACCGTCTTTCGTAAATGGCGCGCCTCTTAGCACGCGGTTAATTTCCTCAATCGCAAAATCATAGTCGTAACGGGGCTGGCGAATGCCGTCCTCCGCCGCCGCTTGTGCGCGGGTCAAATAGGTATCCATTATCGAACCCAATTGCCGCAAGCGAGCGACATAGGCTTCCATATCCGACGCTGTATCGACCTTGTGGAAGTTAATCATAAAATTGGGCAAAGATGCATGGGGACCGCCGCGACCAAGCAGATAATCGTGGCGGCGAAAAGGCAGTCGGCGTTCGGCCCGGTCCAGGAGGTAGACCCAGGTATCGTAGGAGGTTTTTGCTTCCGGGTTCAGTTGTTCATAATCGAAACTCGCGCGCATTTCGGCCACACTTTGGCGACGCCACTCCAGCTTGCGATCCAGCGCGACCTCGGAGACGTCGTCGAGCTTGTCGTAGTCTTGTTTGTCTCCCAGCCGTGTGCGCCACTGCGGGCTAAAATCCAGGTCTTGCTCGAATTGTGTATCCAGCCAGGTGTTAAGGCGCTCGCTTTCAGTGACGGCTTGTACATCACCGGATTCATCGTTGCCGGGACTACACGCAATTAGCAGGAGTAATAAAGTGGTGGTGATAGCTGCGGTAAAGGACGTTCGCATGAGTAGCCCTTATCAATGTCAGTAGGCGTTCCTGCATTCAGGAGCGCAGGAGAATTGTATCCGGCGCACGCCGACATGGCCAGTTGTCCACCGAATGGCTCGGATCGGCGCGAATGGGGGACGGACAAAACGTCGCGAAAACAATAGCTTGTGGCATACCCCTCGGCGCGCGCAACGGGGAACCGGCGACCTTGTCGCATTGCGGCAAAATTGGACATGCGTTGTGGCCGAGACAATGGTAAATTATCGAGTCCTGGGGCAACATATAAATGTCCGGCCAGTCACATGACTGTTGACTGTTGACTGTTGACTGTTGACCACAGGAATTGCGTACTAAAAACTACAATAATTCAAAACTATGTCGAGCCCACACGCCCTTATCGTCGATGATTCGAAAACCGCCCAACTGCGGCTTAAGCGCATGCTGGAAGCCTACGACTTGCGCATTGATGTCGTGTCGTCGGCCGAGGAGGCCCTGGCCTATCTTAGCTATCGAGCACCCGCGGTCATTTTTCTCGATCAAAGTATGAAAGGCATGGATGGCATTGAGGCCCTGAAAACCATCAAGGCCAACCCGGCTACCGCCACCATTCCGGTCATTATGTACACCTCTGAAAAAGGTGACGTCTTCACCGGTCAGGCTCGTGCCCTGGGGGCGCTGGATATTCTGTACAAGAGCAGTTTGAAACCCTCCAGTCTGGAAAAGATGCTAGCCAGCTTAAAAATTCCATCCCGAAAATCGTCGCCGACCCCGTCGCCCGGCGCTACTCCTTCGCCCCAGCCGCATCCGGAACTCGCCGAAATTCGGGGGCAGATTGCCCGCCTGTTCGAAATTCATATCGCCGACGTGGGGCGCCAGATTGATAAAAGTACCCAGTTTCTGGGTCGTCGAATCACGGCGTCATTGGAGCAAATTCGCAGCAGGCCAATGGAAGTTGTCGTGGGAGACCTGCCCCTGTCCGTGCTTAACGATGAGGTAAGCGCGGAGCGTCGACGAATCGCGTTGGTCTCCAACGGTTTGCTCTGCTTGTTACTGGTGGGCTTGGTGGCGATGGGTGCCTTGCTGTGGCAACTTCGCGGTTCGCTGGCGAACGTAGCGGAGGACTATCAAACAGCGTCCGCCATGGCGGAGATGAACGCGGCGCAAATCCTTCAGATGTCCAGTGATCTATACGGCGCGCAAACGGCGGCGCGAACCAGTGCAAAAGACACTGTGCGTTTGCTGGACGCCATTGCCTGGGCAGCCAAGGCGGACCTTCGCTTCGACTACGATCAAGAACCGCTTAACGAAGATCTGCTCAACGAATTCCAGCCTCTCGTTTACCTACTCGCCGCCGCGGACTTTCGCGGGGTGGTGGAAATGCGTCTCCACTTTGGCAATGCCTGCCTGGCCTACAATGACGGTGGGGAATTGGAATTGGCCGCGGATGAGCTAGGTATGAACGAGTGTGTGTTTCGTCAGTCGCTCGGGCAGGAATTCCCGGTGTCGGATTACCTGGGCTTACCCTATCTTAGCTTTGAACAACTCACGCCGCCGTTACGAGACGGCAACATTGATTTGATCGTCAGCAGTGTCGGCCTGGACGAACCCCGGGTGCAATACCCGCATCTTGCGTCGGTGGAGTCGGCGGGACAGTGGAATCAGGTGGCCTTACAAAATAATTATGTAAGCCTGGCGTTTTACTCGCTGGACTAGTGTCCTTTTATCCTAAGTTCGCACGTTCTGCCCATGTCGTTGACGGCAATCGGCCGTGCTCCGCTTTCGGACACTTTGTCCCTATTCGGGAAACTGGGCTTGGCTGATTGGGACTTGGATGCTGATTACAGCGATGTAACGACCAATTTTTTTTGGCGGCACGTTTCGCAATAGCGCGAGTTGGTCTGATAGCGGAAACGACCTGGTCTACGGCTTCGGCCTTGTCTGGCAGGTAGCCGATAGCTTCAGCATCGACTTCGAGTACGAAATACTGGGCTTCGAAGCTGATTTCGATGGTGCCGATATCGATGTTGATTTGAGCACTTTCTTCGTCGGCGGGACTCTCTCGTTCTGATCAAGTGCCCCATAAGGCCTCCGACAGGAGGCCTTAGCTCCTCCCCCGAAAATTGCCGCCCCTTGCGGATTTCCAGCAAAACCGTCTCGCCAGCAAACTATTTTGCCAGAAAAACAATCTCGATAGTCCCGCAATCTGAAAACCTTTCCTTGGCACTCCAGGATCAGGCCTGTTAGTCGGCGATTATTTCGATTGGGCTTAACACGGAACCGCGCGATCGGATGTATTGTTTAATGTAGATACCGGGACATCTCAGCGCTGCTTGTCTTCGAAAAACCGCCATACCATTTCACTCGCGCTTACCAGCTGTTCCGGGTTTTCACCGCGCAAGCGAGTCGAGAGATTAGCCTTGCCCCCCGGCCATGCGTGAGCGCCGGCAAATAACTCCACCAGTTGAACAGTGCCGCGATCATTGCAATTTTGACCCTTGAAAACGGTGTATTGATCTTTTGGTTCGCGTTGAGCGGTGGCATCACAACCATTCGCCTTGAGCCAAAAGCTAAATGCCTCGTCGACGGCGAGAAAGGGCTGGTTCATCGACGCCGTTATACGTCTGCGGTCACTTTTCCCGCCCTCCCAGGGCAGGATTTCATCTTCGCGACCATGGACGATCAAGACCGGAATGGGCGCATCGGGTTGCGCCTGATCGGCGAACAGTGCCCCCGACACTATCGCAACCCCCGCCAGGCGGTGATTCAACGCGCTCGCGAGGCGGTATGTCATCATGCCGCCGTTGGATAAACCGGCCAGGTAGATGCGGTTGCCGTCGACGGGAAAGTTGCTTAGCGCATCGTCCAGCAATTGATTGATATAGCCGATGTCATCAACGCCTTCTGTCATGGCGTAGGCACAACAGGTCTCGGCATTCCAGGTCAGTTGACTGCGAAAACGGCCACTGCCATTCGGGTAGGCGACGATGAAGTTTTCCCGCATCGCCACGTCGGTCAAGCCCGCTACTTCGCTGATTTGCTGGCCGTTACCACCGCCGCCGTGCAACAGGATAACCAAAGGCCAGGATTGTTCAGTCTCCGCCTGGGCAATTGTGACGGGAATATGGAGCAAATAGGATCGTCGGGTTTCGCCCAAATCGAGCTGACGTTGCTCTGCGACCACTGCTTGTGAATTGAACCCGGTGTCTGTCTGCGCCAGGCATGAGCTAATGAAAAAACAGATCACGTATATGGCACAGGCAGCCAGCTTACGCCCATTCGGTGCAGAAACGTTCATGGTTTATCCTCGTAATGGGGTAACCAAAAAGCATATTACACCCGACCGCTCTCGATATAAACATAACAGCAAGGTCTCCCGGGAGGTAGAAGCCTACTAAGAGTCCAACCCGTTTGTTGCCTTTGTCGTTCCGTGAGTTGAGGTTATTTCCCACTGCCGGCGTCTCACTACGCGCTTCGGTTCTCAGCCACCACGGCGGTTCCGTAGACCAAAATTTCAGTAGCTCCTTTCATTACATAGCTCGTGGAAAAGCGCACGTCCACTATCGCATTGGCGCCAAGGGCTGTGGCTTCGGCGGTCATGCGGTCCAATGATTGTTCGCGGGCTTCGGCCATCATCTTCACTGATTTCACCACCTACCAGCATCCGGATCGTGCCAGGTCTAAGTGTCTGACTGTCCCTTCAATGTCCGTTAATACGCTCCCGGTTGGCGATGTTGCATTTGGTCGGCTATATTGACGTACAGGCGGGGATTGGGTGAAATCTTATTGCACCACATGTACCTTTATAGAAACTAATCTTGCCTATAACATAGTGGATCGTACGCGCTTCGCAGCCACCTTGACTGGCAGACCACGGATCGCGAAAAACTTTAAGCAAGGCTCCATATGAAATGTTGGTCCCGGATCGTACTACTTGGTTACCTTTCCGCTACTCTTTCGGGCTGTGCCGCTAGCGGTAAGCTCTACGAGCCGCGGGTACTTTCCAATAAAAGTAACGCGCTTATTTACGTTTTACGTTCGAAACTGGATGAGGGAGAAGTCCTTGATCCGCCAATTGTTTATATCGGTGGTCATGAAATAGCCGCGCTTCGGAAAGGGGGTTATACTGTTGTGGAAGTGACGCCGGGCCATACTACTATCCAGATGAAAAGCGCGTTTTTGTCTGTTGCGACATATACGGGCGCAGCGATTGATCTTGAGGCCGAGCCGGGTAAAACCTACTACTTAGGAGTGCGGTGGTATCGCCCTTCTCCTGACTATATTGTGATCGGCGGAGATCCATACAGGCTGGAATTGCTTGAAAATGAGGAGCGTGCAGCGTACGAGCTTCGCAGCTATCGTCTTCAGCCATCCAAGCTAGAAGTCATCGAATAACCAGGAGCCGGAATGATGAATACATTCAAAATATTTACCTTGTTGATCTTGATGCAGTTGGTCACCGCCTGTGCGGCAATCGACTACCAATCGCTAAATGAATGTGCCACGCAGACGGAGTACGCGGCGATAGAAAAGGACTCAACCACTGCGCATGCGACAATCGAGAGTATCCCGGCGGACGTTTTCAATTCTGACGGCAGTTGGTTTGCTTATATAACTCATGTGGATTGCGCAAAGGTTCAGGATCCCTGGCAAATCGTTCGGGTGCCTGCCAGACCGATTAAAGCGAGGGTGAAGTTCAATCCGGAAGCTGCTGCGTTGAGCCCAATCTATCCTGGTGTAAGTGTTGGATTCGAAAACGTGGCACAATGGCTGGATTTTTCGCCGGAACCTGGTCTGCATTACGAGCTGCATGTAAAAACCTTGGCCCGTTGGGATATGGCGTACTGGATCACGCTGAACGGTGAGTTGGTCGCGCATACCGACAATTTCAAGCCGTCATTCCGGAATTGAACTCAGGCTCTACTCCCAACCTCTCTCCCTAGAGCCTTGGCCTCGGCCTCGTAGTTGGCGTAAGAGCTTTTTACGGTTGCGTGATTCAGCAAACATTCCGCCACCAGTTCGTTGCTCGCTTCATCGAAGACGCGGGTCAGGGTCCAGTAGGATTCCACGCGGCGGCTTTCACTTAAGGTAACGATTTCCCGTTCCAGGCGGTAGGGTTGATTGACAAACAAAGGTCCTTTGAGCAGCTTGATTTCCTGATCCGCGAACAGACCGACGGCCGGGCCCTTGACGGGAAATCCGGCCTGTCGTGAAGTGTATTCAACCAACACGCTGATCATTTCAAAGGGGATAATGGCGCGTCCCCACGGTGAAGTATCGCCCTCCGCTTGCGTATACCAGGGTGAGCATTCGGTGATTGCTTGCAGTTTCTGATTCAGGGAAAAGGGATAGAGATCGCCCATGTGTTGGTCAAAATCCATAACCACATGTTCGGGCTGCTTGCCCTTCATTCCTACGTGCAGGGCCGACAGGATGACCAGTTGCTCCGAGGGCCGCAGCTTGGCGCGGCGTCTATCCAGCTCCGATTCCGGATGATTTGGTCCAACACTGGCGGTGCCGGTTAGCACTGGTGTGCCGTCGCGCTTTTCCGCCCATACGGTGCAGATGTTCTCGTTATCCGCCGTCAACTCCGCAAAGGCGCGGACTTCTTCGCCTTCCACCACCATGTTTTGGTAGTGAGCGCTAATGCAGCCGCGCTCAAACCAGGCATCGCCAAAAATTTTGTGGAGCAGAGGCGGAAACTGGCTGAAATGCGTGGGCCCTTCAATGGGTGCTCCTGAAAAGCCCAGATCCGATGCCATCTTGTCGTCGTGGATAGAGCTGTGGCCGTCGTAGACCTGTTCTTCCAACATTTGTCGCGGCTGGCGAAATGGGCCACAAATTGACAGGGGGGCGGTAAAAGCTGGCATGGTGTTTCCCTCAAAGTCTATGACTGCCCTACCGGGAGCCACCGGTTTTTCCGGGGAGAGCAGGGGACAAGTGCTACTTTACGCATGGATTCCCGTGATCTCAACCAGTTGGCTTCGGCGTAAAGCAACAACCATCGTGCCCAGCCCCACATCGGCGCCGCGTCCCGGCTTCTCGCCGGAGGTAGCGAAAGCAGTGTTTTTGAACCGTATTCAAACGTTTTACGACTAAGCAAACACCCATCGTGTGACTGGGCAGGCGTGTGGGATGCTGTTTATTTGAAACACTGGCCCACGCCGAAATGACTGGCTCGGTCCGCTAGCTTTCATCATAATGAGCCAAACTCCAAATTGATGCCTGGATTTAAGGAAGAGAAAATGAACATTCAAAGACTGATAAAACCCTTGATAAAGACCGCGTTGTCCAGCGCCCTCCTTGCAGGAGCCGGCGCAGCCTCAGCCTCACAGGTCAAGACGGTTGACCTCGACTATTCCGCCAATCAGGCCAAGGAAACCGTTTTTCAGGTGAAGCTGATTAACGGCAATTTGACTTTAATGAACCCGAACGTGCAAATGACGCTGGGTATGGGTAGCACGATTTGCGAAAAGGGCCACTCTTTTAACAGTGGCGAACTCTATCTTGGTCCTGTCTCGGCGAACAACGGCTCGCTCAACAAGAGCCAGGCAGCGTTGAGTGACTGGACGGTCGACGTAAAAGGGTCCACTGATGGCGAAATCATAGAATACGGTGGGCCGCCACTGATCTTCGACATCAATGTTGCCGCCATTCAAAACAACTACTTCAACCCAGTTAAAGTGGTCGAGGCCGAAATGCAGAAAGCCATGAACGGCGGCCTATCAGAAGTTGCATTCCTGACCAAAACCCGCCTGTTCAAAGTCGAACGAACCGTGTCGCTGGCCGGCAAGTGCGTCCACAAAAATAACAGTAGCGCTGGCTACAAGGTGGACCAGGAACTTGTCGATTTCATGGTGGAATATATCGGCGCTCCCCAGCTTGTGGCGAATGCACAACAGGTCGCCCCACCGGTAAAACTGCTTGCAGTGCCACTGGGAGGAAACAACACCATTCAGTCATCCTTTGGCGTCATTGTTCACGACGGTAATCTACAAACAGCCGCCAATTACACCGGTATGTGTCCGAAAGACCTGATGTTCCAAGCGCAAATCAATGCCCAAGGTAAAGGCGCCATGCAGCTTCACTTGAAGCGTGACGGTCAAGCACTCTATACCTCACCGCAATTCGATTATAACGGTGGTGCGGTAAACCATCCGATTACGGTGAAAGCAGAGCATCACGGCAAGCCACTGAATGAAACACAATCGTTCAAGATGAATCTGTTTGTCAGAACTCGCGGCGAGCCCAATGAGCCATGGTCCGACTATGAAGAAGTAAGCCGCAAAAGCTGGTCGCAAACCTGTACCCCACTTGCTGGAATTAACGCAGCAGCGGGCAACGCCAAGGTCGCACCCGTTACGCCGGCCAGCCAGCAAGCACCGGCACCAACCGCGGGTTCAAGAATGACAACTAATCCAACTGCGGACCCCACGCCAACGCAGCCTCGCGGTGTTAGGCAACAACTGGAAAACCCGCCACCGGTACCCAAGTCCGAGATCCAGGCACAACCGGTAAAACCGACGCCGCAACCGCAACCGCGCGTTAGAGCCACGGAGAGCTCGAGCACGGAAACTTCCAGCACGGAAAGTCGCCGACAGACCCTTGATTAGCACTTGTTTTAGATAAAAGGTTAATGCCTTCTTCGCACGCCGCCGACGTGGTGGTTGCGAAGAAGGCTTTCAGCCATCCCCTCAACCATCCCCTCCGCACAATCCTTCAAACGTTATTTGCCGGCTTTCACCTAGCGAAGCGAGGTAGTCGGATACAGGTTGGCTGCTTTGATTCACGAAGGCCAGAGCAACCGTGGCAAACGACGCGGCAAACGACGATCCGGTAACATAAAGACCTTTGCCATCACTGCCGCTGCTCCATACGTCTTCGCCGGGAGCCATTAAAGCAACATGGGCACCGTAGCTGGAGTGGCGGGATCGTTTGCCGTTGGCATTGAGTGAGCCAACCCCATGGACACTGTCATAGGCCGCGGGGTAGGTAGGTTGATTGCTCCCACTGTTTCCAGCGGCAGCCACAAGAACCATTCGACGGGACAGCCGCTCAAAAACCTTTTCCAACAGGCGGCTATAGTCACCGCCGAAACTCATATTCACGGCAACCGGCGTTGGGTTTATCGACGCCACCAGATCAAGCCCATACAACAGCCAATTGCTGCGAGTTTCGACCAAGCCGTTTGGGTCCCGGGCAAAAACATTGATAGCCAGCAAACTTGCCCGAGGAGCAAGGCCCGGGAAGTCGGGATGATTCGAGAGCATCAGTGTCGCAACGGCGGTGCCGTGCTGGTCGGAAGCGTCCAGTGCGCCGGTCATGTCGTGGGTTTCGATCTTTGCACCCAGCAGTGCGGGAACGCTAGTGTTCACGCCGCTATCGAGCATCGCCAGCGGGACGTGTGCCGCGCAGGTCGAGGGCACCGCCACACCCACCAGTCTCTGTGCATAGCGGCGTTTCTCGTCGCTTAGGGGATAGAATCTCCCATTCTGCTCGATGTCTGACCCCGGATAGCGATCCTGCAATTCGGTTATTAGCGCGTCCATATCCACATCGTCCGGAACACGGTAGGTACTTAACACGAATCCGAGACCCGGGAGGTTTCTGCGGCTGAGAATGGCAATTCTATCCTGGGCCAGATCGCTTCGTTGTTGGTCCGCTTGTTCGAGAGTCTCCGTCGTCAGCAGGATTTCTCGCAGAGGTATCTCGGGTTCAACTGGATCACCGGGGGTGTTTAGGTCGGGGCCCCCATTTTGAGGACCAGGGTTTTCTGGAACAGGCCTTTGCGGATCAGGGCGTTGTGGTTCAGCACGGCCGTCACTGGGGATCTGCCCGGTTTGCCGGCGGCTCGCTTGCGGAGGTTCGGTGCGGTGTTCGGCATTCCGGTTGGGCGACGGCGTATCGATTGGGCGTGTTTGGGCTTGTTGCGGATCGGACCGCAACCGCTCTTGTTTCTTTTCCCGCCCACCTTCGCCTTTGGCTTCGCTGTCCTTGCTATCTTCGCGGTCCACGGACGGAATTCTTGAATCGATGCGAGTTGTTGCGGTGGTTTCCGGCTGATCGGAGTTTCGCACGTCCGCTGGTGCCCGGTCGGCTGCCAGTATGTGCATGCATGGCAGCAGTGCTAACAGGCAAACACACTGAAAACTACTCTTTCTCCAACGCAACGTGGGTCACCTGTGGTTGTTGCTCCAACCAGAGCAGCAAATCGGCGGAGCTCGGAAAAAGTTCATTATCCTTGTCGACCGCAAGCCGCACCAGCCCCAAGGACGATGGGCCGTCGACTACCGTGGCCTCGGCTTCCTCAATTAACGTTACCAGGGATTGCCACTGACTGTCATCGGTAAAAAGGACTTGCACCAACCAATAGTCTCCCGAGGCAATTACCGGGGAATCGCTTAGCAAGCGAGTTCCCTCCATCTGATTGTAATTCTGAACCAGCAAGCCCACTTGCAACGTGGCAATCGCCATGGCGGCCGCGGCCAGGCCAGGCTTCCACCAGTTGCGACGGTCAACTGTTGCTTCGCTTTTAATCGTCTTTTGCAGGCGTCGCCAGCCGAATTCCGAGGCAGGTGGTCGTGCCTCGGACTTGGCTTCGGTGGCAATCGCTCTCAGGAAAGCTAACTCCCGCTGCGCTCGCTCGGATCGGTTGAGCAGCTCCTCTACCGCCGCTTGCTCTTCGCTTGAAAGCGTGCCATTGACATACCAGGGCAACAGGGCTTCGATGTCGTTGTCATCTGTACTGATCTTTTCATCATTCACAGCACATCTCCTATGTTTCTGCTGGCTAGGTTTCAGTCGGCTGTTGGACTGACGATGACGAACTCCAATCCTCCCGGGAATCGGAGCCTTGCAGTGACAACCCCGCCAGACAGTTTTGCAGCAGTTTTTTTCCATGCAGCATGCGCGTTTTCACTGTTCCGTTCGGAACGTTCAACACCTTGGCAATTTCGGGATAGGGAAGGCCCTCAAAGAAGGTGAGGTACACGACCTGGCGATGAATCAATTTAAGCTTTTGCAGGCAGTGCTGGACAAATTTCGCGTGTTGCGCCGTTGCCACTGCGTCGTCAAGTTGGCATTGGGGCGCGGTATGGGCGTCCGCATCCAGTTCTTCGGTGCCATCATGCCTTGCGTTGCGCCGCACCGCATCCACCGCTTTGTTATGGGTAACGGACAGCAACCAGGTTTTCACCTTGGAGCTACCCTTGAAGCTAGCGGCCTTGCGCCATACTTCCAGCATAACTTCATTCATGACTTCCGCCGCATCTGGTCCGTTTTGCAAGGTCTTGAAAGCAAACTGATAGACCAGCCCCGAGTACTGATTATAAAAGCGTTCCATCGCCTGCTCGTCCTTTTTAGCGATGGCCGTCAGCAGATCCAGGTCGGTTTCGTCGTTCATTGTCCGTGGTTCTCTTCGGCTTCGTAACTGAAGCTGTTTTCACCGCTGCTGGCAATCAAATGACCCAAGTCATCGTGGGCCGTGATGCGCCACAGGTATTGCTTTCCGGCTTCGAGTTTGCTGCGCACCAGCTCCGAAAGCGGTGTTTCAATTGTACCCGCCGACAGGACCATTCCCACCACGAACTCGGGCTTTACCATTCCTTCCTCGGTACCCAGGGCCGGCAGCAGCCGGGCCCGGTCGAGGGTGGAAACATGCAACTGATAGATCCTGGCCTCGGGCACGGGCTGCCAGCTAAAGACGGTGTTTGCGTTCACACTCCGTTGACTGGGCGACAGTCCCGAAATGCTGCCAATTACGCCCAATCCTTCGCCCTGAACCTGATACGCCGCGTCCACAATCAGACTTTCCGAAGGACATTGAGATGATAGAGAATTCGTGACCTGTTGGTTGGGATTCGAATCAGTGACGCAAAATCGCAGCAGGTATTTGCCGACCCTGTTGGTTGGCAGCTTGGGGCTGCTCAGAATATTTCTTTGACCAGAAGTGAGATTGCTGCGCGCCAAAGCCAGGGTTCTGAACAAGGGTTCACCCTCGGTACTGCCAGGCTCCGCGACCAGCCATCGACCCTCCAACAATCCGGATCCGCTGTGCAACACAGTCAGCCGTGCCTGGAGTTCACTATTTATATCGGCAAGGGTTGTATTGTTGCCCGTCTCAAATTCGAGCCGCAGGCCCTGAACCGTCAGTTCGCCGCTGGCGGTGTTGCGCCCCGCGGTAAGTTGGCTGCGCCCCGGCATCAATAACATGGTGGCCTCGAGAGCCGGGCCGCCTAGGGGATTGGCAAATTCTCGAACCAATAGCAGGCGATTCCGCCCTTGAGTTACCCATGAATTGACCAGGGCCGGATCAATGCTGAGCATTTCGCTGAGCGAGTAAGGGCCGGAACCGGCGGCAAGCAATTCGCCCCCCACGGTCGCCAATGTGGCCTGGGTGCGGGGGTCCACGATACGCGCCGAAGTGGATCGAACACCATCGCTGTAATCGCCGCTAGCGGCCACTTGCCAAGTGAGTGAAAGCGTATTGTTCCCGGAGCCAAATACCTGTCGCTGTGTCGGCGATACTCGCACCCCGGTCAATCCCTCGGGAAGCAGCAGGTTGACCGCAGCCGTGGCCGTCGCCGACGAGCCAGAATCTAGAAAAACCCGCCGTAACAATACCCGGGTCAATCCTAGCGTCTGCCAGCCACTGATTTGGGCGGCGCTGATGGCAAGCGTTTCATTAAAGGTCAGCGGACCAGGGCCCGCGGCCGTAAAAGCCATTCCCATTGTACCGATCACGGCACCTGTATCGGGATCGACGTAGGAGGCACTGCCGGACGTGGTTACGGCCGCATGGGCGCTGGTGGTCGTCACTTGCCAACTCAGGGAAATGTTGTTGGTAGTGCCGGCCGCCAACTGTTGTTGGGTTGGCGTTACTGACGCGCCGGTAATATCGGCCACGGCCGTTATGGCGGTCGTCATCAGAGCTATTGTCATCAATAGATGCGATAAGAATCGGTTCACAACCTGTCTCCTTTGGCAAACTGGATTTGCATTCCCAGGTAAGCGGACCATTGCTCATTCACCAGATTGAATGCTCGCCCTTCCTGTTTTCCGTAGAGCCCTTTGAGATAAACATCAATCGCGGGACGCTGAGGTCGCCAATCCATGGCGTGCCAGGACAACTGAACATTCCCTGACTGGTTCTTTCGATCGTCGTCAAAGAAGTTGTTGATTCCGTATCGGGATTGGTCTCGCCCCAGATTGTAATTGACAAGCAATGTCAACTTGTCCGGGATCACGCGAAGGAATGAGTCAATGTTGTAATTCCGTGTGCGGAATGTATTGTCCGCGTCGGTTTCCTCGAAAGTATTCCATTGGAGCGAAGCACTGATGGATGCCCGGTTGCTGGGAACCCACCCAAAATTCAAGGAAGTCAATCGATTGCGCGTATCGGAAGGGGGTTCATAAAGAATAAAGTTATCGAAGACGATTGGAATGGAATAATCGTGTCGATCCACAATCTGGTACTGCACGCCCCAGTTCCAGGTGGGTTGCGAAAACGTCAACGCGACGCTGGTTTCGTCCGTTTCGTTATCCAGGTCGTAACCGACAGCCAATGAATCCATTAGCGGTTGACTGTGATTAGTTCGATACAAGCTGACGTTGCTTGACGGAGCGCCCACAACGTCCCACAGCCATCGAAACGTTTCGCTGGTCGAATTGGCATAGCTGACAAGAACACCCTTCCTCGTCAGTGTCTGCTCGGGCAGGTGAGGATTGTCGTCAACATTATTGCGCTCCCTCGACCATTCGCCCTGAACGCCGCCATTCCCCTTGCTCGCCTGCATCAGGACGCTGTTGGATTCAAGGTCGCCCGGCAAGTATAGGTTTCCCATACTGAAAAAATCCGATCCCACTGTTTGATACCGCAAGCGACCGGTCCAGTAATCAAACCAGCCTGAACCCAAACTGCCCGTGGACGAGAGCTGCAAAAAGGCCGATGTGGCGCTGTCTTTCTCCGCGTCCGCGCCGAAGTCCAGCCCGTCGCTATCAAAACTGGATTCGGCATACTCCAAATGCAGCCATAGACTGTTTTGTAGCCAACGGGAATCCATTCCCAGGTTCCAGCTGTCTCCGCCATAGACGGTAGCGTCCTCGAACCCTCCCACGCCGGCGCCGCCGAGGGTTGTTTCCCCTGCTACATAGCCCACACTCAACTGGAAGTATTCGTCGGCCAGGGAAACAGTGCCCGTGCCCCCGGAGGTCCGTTCACCCCGCGAGGGAATGCCGTGGTCGCCGTCGTAACGGGTAGTCGGTTCCGAGTTCACGCCAAAAATTTTGAGGCGAAAGGTGTCCAGCTGATCATTCAGTTCCGCCTCGGCGCCACGCTTATTGAAATTGGAAAACAGCAGATTTTCATCGGCAACATACACATTGCCAACCGCCAATGCACCCATGAGCCGGTCGCCAGTGTAGGAGGTAGCTACGCGATAGTCCGGTATAACCCATTCGTTGTTGTGCGGAGGATTATTTTCACTGACCGAGTCATACATGGACTGGAGCCGCGTATCCAATTGCCATCTACCATTGGTGGTGTTGCTGCCAGCCTCCAGGCTGCCGTTGGCCGAGGAATGCGAAATGCCCTGGTATTGGCTTTCCTCTTTTTCGCCCGCTCGATAGCTGTTGATGAACGATGAGTTGGCATACCACTGAGTATTTGTTTGGGTGGAAAGCCTCACGGTTAATGACCTCTCGACAAGTGTTTCAATATTGCCGTTGGGAAGGAACAACAAAACAGTCAGGTAATGCGTCCCCTTGGGTAAAGGCGTATCCAGTTGCAGAATCAGATTGGTGCCTTCAATTCGAGCGAAGGCGGTAACATCGTAACCGTCAATTTCAACCGCCAGCCGGTGCCCTTCCTGAAAAGCAGTAGCCGGAAGGACCACTGAAAGCCCGCTGTCCTCCGTGCTTAGCACGATGGGTTCGGACTGCGCTGCCACCTCTGAAATAAAAAACAAACTGAAAATACTCCCCATCAACGACGCCAGTCGCAGGCGTTTCAATGCTTGGTAGTTAAAGGCCACTACTATCCCTCTTGTTCATATATAGATTGTTCATAATAGACACAGTCCTCGCCTTCTTCCTGCCTGCCATTCTTGGTCGAAGCGAAGCCTGAATTGGTTCATTCTGGGTGGGCTTTGAATCCTGATAGACGGGTAAACGGGGTGGGAGTTGCTGTGCCCAGGTCGATATCATACGGCTCATTCCGCTGACTCAGTAGTCCGCGCAAAGAAACCGTGGGAGCACCGATAATTAGAACCTTCTATCCTACCTTAGGCACACAAATAGAACCAGCGGGGACCCATCGATCCATACTCAAAATCCTGGCCGAATTGGAGGGAAAAACTGATTGAAGAAGTAGGCCCGGCACATCGCGCCGCGGCCTACGACGGTTGGAACGATCAACACGGAGTTTCTTTAGCGGATCCCAGCAACTGAGGACTAGTAACCGTGATGTACCACGTTATTATTCTCGTTGCTTTCACTCACATGGTGCTTCGAATCGGCCATGAACTTGATCTGATCGCCTTTTTTCGGCACTTTATTGAGCTTGAGCTCAATATCCTTGGCGTGATTGGGTTCCAGGGAAGGAATGCTTGCCTCCCCATAGCCGCCGTTCCTGGCCATATTCTGCCCGGAAAGCACAGCCGAACCGGACTTGACGGACCCATTGTTTCTGACTGTTACACGAATGGTGCTACCGCCGGACAAATAGCTTGGATTAACGTAGTAAATGGTCAGATCCGGTTTGGCCCTTTGAGGAGATTGGACATTGAGCTCAAGAGCCATCGTGGGAACCGCGCACGCAATCATCAATGCCCCAACAAACAGCTTTATATTCAGGTTTTTCATGGTTTTATAACTCCTTTAATAAGCGTTCAAGTTCATGCGGAACCAACTCCACATTCATCCCTTGGTCGCAGCGCTCCCGATAACGGTTCATTTATTCTTCAGCCCCCCGACTGTGGGAGGCATGTGGAAATGAAAACGATCAGTTCAAACTCCAATTTCGGGTTTCTGGATCTGTCGAACATTATCCGCGCATTGGATCGCATGGACAGCGAAATGCCGTAGGTAGCGCCAAACAGGGTGAGTCGACCGGTCTCCTCAACGGTCAAGCGTTCTCTGTAACGAACAGAAACAGTAAATTACAAAACTTTTCCCCGCTGCCAAACGCCTCCCGAGCCCGCCAAGGACGGGACTTGGGGCTCTCAGGCGTTAGCACCATACGTCCGGAGCGGGACTTCCTCCTTTGACCCACTGCCGGGTGTTTTGCTACTGTTGGTCAGACCGGTTTGGTCCTACCACATGGGTCCAGATTTGGTGTTAAGAGTCAGGTGAATAGAGAATCCAACAGTCGGTAGTAAACACTTATGTCCGCCAAAACCCGAAGCCACGAGGTCGCCGCCGTTCTCAGGACCGAGATTCTGCGTAATCAGTACCGCCCGGGCGAGCGCCTGCCATCGGAACGGGACCTGGCCAGCCGTTTCGAGACCAACCGCGGCGCGGTCCGCGAGGCCCTGAAACAATTGGAGCAACTGGGCATTATTGCTATTCAGCCCGGCGGCGTCCGTGTACTGCCGAAGGAAGAGGCGAGCCTGGAGATATTGAATTACCTGATGGAGCTGGAGGGACCCAACCTCAAATTGGCGGATGAGTACCTTCAGATTTTTAAAATGCTCTGCGTCATGTGCGCCGAACACACCATTGCCATGGCTAACAAAGAGCAGTTGGCTTTCATCGAAAGCACGATAGCGAAAATGAAGACGGACCCTGGCAACAAGGAATTCATGCGAGAGGGATGGACGGCGTTGTTCGGTTGTTTTCTCACAAGTTCAGACAATTTGGTGGTGCGGTTGATCGTCAATGGCTTGAAAGGTCAGCTGGCCGTGGCCATGACGGTGGTGGACCCAAAACACACCATCGATACCAAGCGCATAAGCAAAATATTAAACGGTATGAATCGCGCCGTGAAAAATCGCGACTCCAAACGCATGGGCGAATTCATTGGCCAGTACTTTGAATGGGTACGGGAAATTACCGCCAAAAGTTTTTCCAATAGTCAATCCCCAGCAGCAGTCGGAAGTTAAACCATGTCCAGTATCAAGGATGCACTTGCCACCGAAAACAAAAAACACGCACTTGTTTCAGGCGTGAAGAGCCACCTGGCCCGCGCGTTGAAGAATCGCGCCGTATTGCCCGTGGCAATTTTGGGAATGGCCGGGCTAGTCTGTGCCGTGCTCCTGTTGCAGCGCCCCAGCGTTGATCCTGTCGCCATGGAGCCACCGGTCACCACCATTAGAACCATTACCGCCAGGAGCGAAAGCATCACCCTGACCGTCTCCTCGCGTGGCAAGGTGCAACCAGCCGTGGTGTCGGAAGTGTCAGCTGCCGTCAACGGGCCCGTCACCTGGATTTCACCTTCGCTCGTGGCCGGTGGTTACTTGCAACAGGGCGCGGAAATTTTGCGCATAGACCCCAGCGATTATCAAACCGCTCTGGACAAAAGCCAGGCGGCCAGGAAGCAAGCGAAAGCGGAGGCCGACCACGCGAGCAAGGAGTTGGAACGCACTACCGACCTTGCTGGAAGAGGATTGGCGAGTGATTCAGAATTGCAAAATGCCAGGCGTGCGGCGGAGGTTGCCGCTGGACGTTTATCCAACGCCCAAGCGGATCTGAACCAGGCTCAACTCAACCTGCGGCGAACCGCCCTAAAGGCGCCCTTTAATGCGATCGTCCAGAACCGCAACATTGAACTGGGCCAAAACGTGTCGCCGGGCCAATCCGTCGCGACGCTTTACGGTGCCGAAACGGTCGAGGTAAAACTACCTCTTGCCAATCGGCAATTGGGGTTTTTAAGCGTACCGCCGTCGTTTCGTGGTGCGCTGCCCGAGGATCAGGCGCCCGAGGTGCTGCTCGCCGGAAACTATGCCGGAGAAGACTACATTTGGTCCGGTAAGTTGGTGCGCACCGAGGCGGGGCTCGATGCAAGCAACAACACCGTCCAGGCCATTGTGCGTGTGTCACAAGTTCAGGCGCCAACCGACGCCAACCATGAAGGTTTCGCCACAATTCCTTTACCCATTGGCCTGCTGGTGGAAGCGAAAATCATCGGCAAAACCATCGACAACATCATTGCATTGCCCCGCCATGTGATCCGCAAAAATACCCAGGTCTTGGTCGCGGCACCCGACGATACCTTGCGTATCCGCGAGGTCGACATTCTGCGCCTGGAAAGCGATCGGGTCTTGATTCAAGGTGGCCTGAAGCCGGGCGAAAGAGTCATCGTTTCGCCCATCCAGGCAGTGGTTGATGGGATGAGAATCAAAGTAAACGAAAGTCGCTAGTCCATAGTAAAAACAGGAGACCACCAGCTTTGCTCTGGGGAGGCATCAAAGTTTGATGGTTGCGGAAGTAGGATAAGTTACGGTTCGATGAAGATTGGATTTGTGTGCCGGGCCAGAAGTCCGGTATTCACTGCTGTGACTCGCCGTGAACCCATCCCTGGGGGCTCGTCGCCAACGTCCCTGTTGTCGACGGTCACATCAGCAAACACCGGACTCCTGCCTTCACGTTGGGTGGCAAGCCCAAGAAGGACATAACAGAGGAGGGGACAGTCGCAGTGGAAACGGGACGAGGGCACAGTTTGGATTCACCATGAATACAGGCCTTTAAGGTCATTAGGAACCGATCCGGTTCCGTCAACGCCGCTTTGAGCGGCCCACAAAATGAAAGCCCGCGGCTTTGCTGGGGGATGGTTACTTAAACTAAACGAATATTTTATGAAACCGATAATCACTTGGTTTGTTAACAATCCCGTCGCCACCAATCTCTTGATGTGGATTTTTCTGGTAACTGGCACGGTCAGTTTTTTGTCATTGAACCAGGAAGAATTTCCCAACGTGGATACGGGCACGATTCAGATATCGGTGCCTTATTTGGGTGCCTCGCCGGAGGAAGCCGAACAGGCAGTTTGCCTGCGCATCGAGGAGGCGCTGCAAAGCACTCAGAATATCGAGCAGATGACCAGCCGCGCGTCCGAAGGCATGTGCAGTGTCACTCTGCAAATCGAACAAAATGCCGAGCTCAACCGAGTGCTGAACGAAGTCAAAAGCAATATCGACGGTATTTCCACTTTCCCCGCGGAAACGGAAAAACCGGTGGTATCGGCCATGAGACCCATCGCCCATGTCATTTCCCTCGCACTGGTGGGTAACGCAGACGATTTTGCCCTAAAGGCCATTGCGGAAAATATCCGTGAAGAGCTGATCGATATCAACGGAATTTCCCAGGTGGAAGTCAGCTACCTACGGCCCTTTGAAATTTCCATTGAAGTGCCGGAACTTACGTTGCGCCAGTATGAACTGTCTCTGGATCAGGTCGCCACCGCTATCCGCCAGTCGTCCGTGGACATGCCGGGTGGCACACTGAAAACCGAAAGCGGCGAAATCCTGTTACGCAGCCTGGGGCAGGTTTACCGGGGCGAGGAATACGAAAATATTGTCATTCGCTCCATGCCCGATGGTTCCCAGCTTCGTTTGCGGGATATTGCCATTGTAAAAGACGGCTTTCAGGAAGGTTACCTCGACGCCCAGCTTGACGGCCGCAACGCGGCTTTAATTCAGGTGTTCAAAGTCGGTGAGGAAGACATCGTCACCTCGGCCACCGCGGTTAAACGTTACATGCAGCGCCGCCAGGCAGCGCTGCCCCAAGGTCTCGATCTGGTGGTTGAATCGGACAGCGCCAAATCCCTGCGGGAACGGGTTAGTGTGGTATCCAACAACGCCTATTCGGGCTTGACCCTGGTACTGATTTTGTTGGCGCTGTTTCTGCGCTTTAGGTTGGCCATGTGGGTAGCCGCCGGCATTCCCATTGCCATCCTTGGCGCCATGAGTTTGTTTCCCGGTTTCGGTATTACCTTCAGCACCATGACCATCATGGCTTTCATTCTTGTGCTGGGTATATTGGTGGACGACGCGGTAGTGGTGGGCGAACGAATTCACGCCCACGAAAAACTTGGCAAGTCACAACCTCAGGCCGCCATTGATGGCACCGTGGAAGTATCGGTACCGGTTATTTTCGGTGTGCTCACGACCATCGCGGCCTTCTTGCCCATCTTACTGTTGGACGGGCCATTGGGTGGCTTCTTCAATGTCATCGGCGCCGTTGTGGTGCTGTGCCTAATCGCCAGTTTGATCGAGGCGCAACTGATTTTGCCCTGCCATTTAGCGCACCGCAAAACATCGGGTTATTGGTTTGAAAACTCCAGGCTGGTCAAGCGCTGGCAACAAATGCAAACCGCCATTGCCCGCGGGTTGGAGCACTTTGCCGAAACGGGTTACCAAAAATATTTGCGAGTGGTGGTTCACTATCGCTATGCGGCTTGGGCCACGGCGACCGCGGTCATCATGCTGACACTGACCTTGGTGGCAAGCGGTCGGGTGATCTTCCAGTTTTTGCCGGCGGTGGAAGGTGATGTGATTTACGCGAGCGTGCAAATGCCGGAAGGGGTGGCCGCCGATGTAACGCAAAATGCCGTGGCGCAACTTGAAAGCGCCGCCACTGAGCTGCGCGACGAATTGGATCGGGAACTGCAAGCGGCCAAGGCCGAAGGCGAGGTGGCGGAGGATACGTTGCCGGCGGTAAAACACAGTCTCGCCGTCATCGGACAACGCGTGTCGCGAAACAGCGGGCCGGTTCGTTCCGGCGCCGGCGGCAGCCATATTGGTGAAGTGGCCCTGTCCCTGAACTCCTATCTTGAGCGCGGCAAGACCAGCTCCAACGCCATTCGCGATCGTTGGCGGGAGAAAGTCGGCTACATTCCCGATGCACTGGAAGTGAACTTTACCTCCGATTCCTTTTCCGCTGGTGACTCCCTGAGTTTCCGCCTGGAGGGCCGCAACGAGGAAAACTTGAAACTCGCGGCCAATGAGCTCAAGGCAGAACTGAATAACTTTCCGGGTGTTTACGACGTGTCCGACTCCTTTCGCGAGGGTAAGCAGGAAGCGCAGATCACCTTGTTGGATGAAGGTCGCTTTTTGGGCTTGACCCTCAACGACGTGGCGCGTCAGGTGCGGCAGGCATTTTACGGAGCCGAAGCACAACGCATTCAACGGGGTCGCGACGATATTCGGGTCATGGTCCGCTACCCGGAAGACGAACGCCAATCCCTGGGCAATTTGGAAGATTTACTGATTCGCACCGCGGACGGTTCCGAAGTGCCTTTTTCCAGCATCGCCAAGGTTTCGCTCGGCAACGGCTATTCCAGTATCAACCGCCGCGATGGCCGGCGCATCATTACCGTTCGTGGTGACGTGGACCGCAGCCTGGTCAAACCCGAGGAAATTCAAAGCACGGTACGCGGCAAGTTCGCCCAGAAATGGCGGCAGGACTATCAGGTGAACATGGCACTTGGGGGTGAAGGCGAACAGCGCATGCGTTCCATGGCTGGTATTTTTACCAGCTTCCCGCTGGCCATGTTGGTTATTTTCGCGCTGCTGGCCGTCCCGTTGAAATCCTATTTGCAGCCGCTGATTATCATGAGCGTGATTCCTTTCGGCGCCATCGGCGCCATCGTTGGGCACTTCATCATGGGAGCGGATCTGGTGTTCTTTTCCCTGCTGGGGATTATCGCGCTGAGCGGGGTGGTGGTGAACGCGAGCCTGGTGTTGGTGGTTTACATCAACCGCCGGGTGGCAGATGGGATGTCCCTGCAAGAGGCAGTGCTGTCCGCGGGCGTGGTTCGTTTCCGGCCGATATTCCTCACTTCTATCACCACCTTCATGGGATTGATTCCGTTAATGGTAACCGCCAGCCCGGCCACCGGTTTTATCGTGCCCATGGCCATTTCCCTGGCCTTTGGTGTGTTGTTCGCGACCATCATAACGCTATTTTTGGTGCCCAGTTTATTTATGATCCTTCACGACTTTGTGACGCACCGAACTCACCGCGAATCGGTGCCCGCTCAGGCAGTGTCACCCTCTCTTTGATGCGCCTAGCTTCCCATATTGACAGCGTATAACACGACACAGCGTGCTGTTAGCTAGCGACTCGTCTCCACCGTCGCAATAAGCCTGGAATCGGCCAACGCGGCGGAACGGTGGATAACAATTTTGCGATAGGGTTCGCTGGCGACCATCTGTATGAAGGCTTCTATGGATGGGTAGCGGACCAAAAAAACCTCGTCCCACTCTTCGCTTGCCGGGGCGATAACCTCGGCCTTTGCATCACCTTTCCAAACTGTTTCACCGCCCACCTTTGCCACCAGTTTCGATGCGGCTTCGCGGTATATCTGATAGGCATCCCTACCTGACATTGATTGCGCGTCCGCCGACGATGCCTCGCCTTCCGAATAGGCCGCCGCTTCCCGAAATTTGAGCATGTTGAGCATCACAATGGGAACACCTCGTGGTATTTGGCTGAGCGCTTGTGCCGTCGCACTGTTACCCGATTGGCCGGTTCCGTCTGCTTGCGCATAAGTATTGGCTGTGCCAACCGTCAAAAGCGAGAGTAGAAGGGTGAGAGTGGTGAGCGTCTTATTCACTGCGTTTCTCCAGGTATTGGCGCCAGCCCTCGATGGAGGAATGCCCTCCGAGCGAGCGCTGTGACAAGTGGACTGCGAGATAAAGACCACGGATTCTATGGAAAACGTGAAGCGATAGCAATTTTCCTAAATTTCCAAGGGGGATGCGATCTGGAAGCCGGTTACGGCGACAGTCCGGAAGCGGTTGCCGCCACCGTGCGCGCCTCCATTGAGGAGGGCTTAGCAAATAATCGGCCGGTGCTTATTGTCCATCCTGAAACAGCGTGCGGTAGTCGGGAACCATAATATGCCTCATTTCCATTTTCTCGGGCATAAGTTCCGAGGGAGCCCGGGCATCCGGGCCAAAGGAAAAGCTGAAGCGTCCCTTTATTAACCGTTCATCTGATCGGATTATCGCCCAGTTTGCCGTATAGTAGTCCGCTTCCTTTAATTCGGGGAGTGGCCAGGTGAAGTGCTTGCCGGCGTGGGGATCATACCTGAAGTCTATGTCGATCCAGTCCCTTTCCGGTGTATGAAGGGTCAACTTCACCAGACGCACGTCCTGCTCAAACATTAGCATCAGTCGTTGCGGCGCCGAGGCCAGAACAGCGTCGTCGACCGGGACCGACTTGGCCATCGAGCTCATCTCGCCATGATTCATGTGCATCATATTCTGGGCAACAGCCGTGCTTTGGATAAGAAATAGAACGACCACCAGAGACACTCTGGTCGACAGAACGGTATGTGAACGCTTTTTCATCTGACCCTTCTCTTTGCTGCTTTGCCTGTTTGTTCTTTACTTTATGGGATCCTTGAGGGAACCCATCGTCTTTCGAATCGGAAGGTCGGCGGAATGCATTCTTTCGTCGCTGCCAACTTTCTAAGCGGTTGGATCTTGTCACCAACCCATTTCATTTTCAATGACAACGGCATCAGAAATAGAATGTTTAGAACTCGTCAGCCCGACGGCGCTAAATTCCGTCAGGCGTAAGGCGACAAGATTTCAAAAACCGTCAGTATTTGTTCATTTTTCGGAAGACAAAATACGATGCCCATGATCAGATAGCGCGTTGCTTGACGAGAAAATCCAATACCGGCCAAAGAAAGCAACAGGCCAAAGAAAGACAGGCCAAAAAGAGGAGGAGACAAGCCCCGTGGGTGAATTCAACACAATACCAATAAGCGCGCCGAAGTCGATTCTGACCGGACTTGTGGCGCTGGCATTACTGGCGCCGCTAGGTGTGGCCGGGGCCGAGAACTCGAAAGTCACTTTTCACAAGGACATTGAGCCTATTCTGCAGCGCAGCTGTCAGACCTGCCACCGCGAAGGCGGGGTGGCACCGATGCCGCTGGTTACCTATGAACAAGTTGCGCCTTTCGCCGGCCTCATTGAGTACAAGACCGCCCTGCGTGACCGCGCCGGTGCCATGCCTCCCTGGTACATGGAGAAGGACATAGGCATCCAGGACTATAAACAGGATCCATCCCTTTCCGATCGGGAACTGGCAGCCATTTCAAGCTGGGCTCGCGGCGGCACGCCTAAGGGAGACCCGGCGGATGCGCCGGCGCCGCTGAAGTTCGACGACGGCATCGCCTGGACGGCCGGTACGCCCGATCTGATTGTTAAATCCGAACCCATCACCGTGCTGGCTACAGCGCCGGATTGGTGGGGCGACATTCCGAGCATTCCCACCGGGCTTACCGAAGACCGATATGTGGCCTCGGTGGAAATACGTGAAGTCAACGATATTGACATGAAGGCCGACAGCTCCACCGTCGGTGGAAGGAATATCGTCCATCATATGATCTGGAGCACTCAGGTCATGGACGAGAATGGCGAAGCGGAAGGTGAGCAGGTGTCCTGGCCGGTGCATGAAATCGCCCGCAACCCGGACATCTTCGACCCGGACAGCGGCCGTCTGCTACGCGCGGGTTCTTCTATTGTCTCCAATTCCGTGCACCTTCATTCGGTCGGTCGCGACACAACCGGGCATCTGGAGATTGGCTTCCGCTTCCATCCGAAAGGTTATAAGCCCAAGTACGAGCGGGCAATCTTTGGCCTGGGCAACGGCGTGGACATCAGCATTGCCGGCGACCAGG
The DNA here is from genome assembly GCA_040880205.1 of Cellvibrionaceae bacterium. Lineage (GTDB taxonomy): Bacteria > Pseudomonadota > Gammaproteobacteria > Pseudomonadales > Cellvibrionaceae > WACF01. The sequence goes on along the minus strand of JBBDIU010000067.1, from coordinate 2,954 downwards.
ATAAACAGGAGCTGCACGCTTATGCCGTGCTGCGCGACCACACGAAACTGGTGACTTTCGAACCGCATCTGCACGCCCCGGGCGAGCGCATGTGCCTGGAGGCGATCTGGGGTTACACGGTAGAGACGCTGTCCTGCGTGGGCTACGATCATAACTGGGTGCGCGGCTACGCCTTCGGCGACGATGCGGCGCCACTGTTGCCCAAAGGCACTGTTCTTCACATCACCGGGTTCATGAACAACACCAGGAGCAACCCGAATATTCCCGATGCCCGGAATTGGCAAGGCTCCGGCAACCGCTCCGTGACCAATATGTTCATCGATCTGGGCATGCGCGTTAAGCTCGACGATGAACAGTTCCTGACCGAGATGACCGAGCGCCGCAAGAAGCTGAACCTGGGACCCAATGATCACGTGATTGGCTGCCCACTTTGCCTGGCGCCACTCGTCACCGCAGTCGACTTCGAGGGAGGCGACAAAACCGCCTCAACTGCCGACGCCGCCGCGGATGACTTCAGCGCTCGCGATGAAGCGGTCAGAAAGTTTTGGGAGGTGAACTAATGTTCGTGTTTAGCAATCGTTGGCAGACTACGGGCGCGATGTCGCGCAGCCTTTTTTCCGCTTTGGTTTTATTGATGACCAGCCAGTTGGTTCTTGCGCAGCACAGTTACACCAAGGGCCAGCACATCGAACCGGCCTACGAAGGCTGGGAGCAGAATGAAGACGGGTCCTACAATTTTCTTTTTGGTTACCACAACGAAAACTGGGAGGAAGAACCGGATATTCCCGTGGGAGAGAACAACTATTTCTCGCCGGGCGAAGCCGATCGGGGTCAGCCGACCCACTTCCTGCCGCGCCGCAACCGCTTTACTTTCAAAGTGCGGGTGCCGGAGGACTGGGGAGACAAGGAACTGGTCTGGTCCGTTACCCACAACGGCGTGACCCGGAAAGCCTATGCCACCCTGGCCCGGGATTACGTGGTTGATGCTAACGTGATCGCCTCGGAGACCGGGTCCCTCGGTGCTGGCACAAGCAGCCCGGAATCCCGTGCCAACGTCGCGCCCGTGGTAACGGTTCAGGGCAAGAAGGCGAAGGGAAAAATCGTGAGAAGCGCCAAAGTCGGCGAGCCGGTGGTGATCCGCGCTCACGTCGAAGATGACGGACTGCCGGAGAAGCGGGCAACCTCCCTGACACCGGATCGCGCACTGGCGCGGGCCTTGCGACCGCCGACACGGATCACGGTGGGCAAAATCAACGGTCTTTTTCTATCGTGGAACGTGTACCGCGGAGAAGGCAAGGTCAGCTTCAATCCGCCGCAAACGAAAACCTGGGAAGATACGCGCACATCAGCCAACTCCCCCTGGGGACCGCTGTGGACCCCGCCACCGGTTCCCGAGGACGGCATGTATGAAGTCACCGTCACCTTCGACGAACCCGGAACCTACGTGCTGTGGGCCCGCGCGGATGATGGCGGGCTTTATCACGATCAGTACGTGACGGTGAATGTGTCTGAATAGAGTGGTCCGTCACTCATCCTGCAATATTATGAATGGTAGTCGATGTCCGGGCCGGTAACAGTGGCCCGGGCGTCGTTATCCACCAGTCACCAAGTCGCTCCGTAAGTATTCCACCAACAGCGCCTCAGCAACAGCTTGCAAGCGGCGGCCACATGCTCTACCGTTTTTGCCATTATGGAATGGACACAATACACCTTGGGCGTGCTCGCAATCTCGCAACTGTTGTTTGCGGGCTTGTTTTTTATTATTCACCACTACCAACAAACGCTCGGCCGCCTTTTTGCGCTTTTCAGTGTTTGTCTGATCGCTTACATCATCGTTGCGTTAGCATTGGTCGATGCCGGCTCCTGGTACGGTTACATCCTGGGCAGGCTCACCTCGGCGGCACCGGCCGTTATATGGATCATTGCGCGCTACGTTTTTGTCGATGAGAACAGGATTCCTCCCGGAGCCTGGCTGATCATTGGGCTGTACATAGCACTTCGCGCAATCGGTGTGCTCGTGTATTCGCCTAGCGACGCGAACAGCTTTCTGTACTATTTTATTTTCTACATTTTGCCGCAGCTCATCATGTTGGGCCTCGCGCTGCATACGGTTTATACCGCACTGAAGGGTCTGAAGGTGGATCTGATTGAAGAGCGGCGGCGGGTTCGGGTTCCCTTTGTTATCAGCATGGGCATACTGGTAGCCATGGTGGTCGGCAGCGGCTTTTTCCTGTCCTCGGGGCCATTTCTTTCAGATCTCTTCGGCTTCTCTATCGACTCAATGCCGAACGAACTTTTTTTCTCCTATATATTTTTAGTTATCCTGGCGTTCAACCTCGCGCTGTTCCGGCTCCCCGATCACGCGCTCGAGGTGATCGTGTTGCCCAAGCCAGACTCGGTGAAAGCGGCAGCCGGCAATTCGCGGCTCGGCGCCGATCCCGCGTTGGTGCATCGTATCCGAAGCCTTATCGAAGCCGACCGCCTCTATGCGCGGGCCGGCCTGACAATTGGAGATTTGGCGGCAATGATTCCGGTGCAGGAATATCGCCTCAGGCGGATCATCAACCAGCAGCTGGGCTACCGCAACTTCAACCAGTTCCTGAACAGCTTCCGAATCGATGAAGCGACCCGAAGACTTCACGACCCGGACGAAGCGGCCATATCGACCATTGCATTCAACGTGGGCTATTCGGCGCTTTCATCGTTCAACAAGGCGTTCAAGGAAGCCCATGGCGTAACGCCATCCCAGTACAGAAGCGGCGTCACCAAGATTCCCACTTGACCGTCTAGCGCTTGCCCCCGATCCAATTGCCCAGATAGAACTGGCGGCGCGCTCCGACTGCTATCTCCTGGCGTCGCCTGCCAACTCCTTAGCCCGGATATTTCACCAAATGCCAAGTTGATGGCGCCGGGCTCAGGTCTTGTGAGCGGGCTCGCGACTGTAGGCTTAGTGG
>JBBDIU010000066.1:0-31723 GCA_040880205.1 Cellvibrionaceae bacterium | reverse complement strand
CCCCCCCCCAAACGCAAAACGGGGCTATGCCCTCTATCTCTAGTCGCCATCAATTTTTTAAGCGTCCGTCCTAACCGAGCAGAATTCATCGGGCTAATAGCGGTCATTAAATCCAGTAGCTGGAGAAATAGTCTTCGAACCGATAACATGCCCGTCCGTCCTGGGCGACTCGTTTTTGCCGGCGTCGCATTTCCCCAAATCCCAGCAGATCAAAGGAAAGGTAAATTGCTATGACAGATCGCGTCCAAATCGGTGGTTTACAGGTCGCCTCACAGTTGGCGGACTTCGTTAACAAGGACGTCCTGCCCAAGATTGGCATGGAAGCGGACAAGTTTTGGTCGAGCTTTGAAGCGATTATCAATGAACTGTCGCCGGAAAATTCCGCGCTGTTGAAAAAGCGCGATGAGATGCAGGCTGAGATTGATGCCTGGCATCGGGCCAATCGCGATCAACCTCTCGATTTTGATGCCTACAAGAATTTTTTGCTCGAGTTGGGCTACCTGATTCCCGAAGGCGAAGACTTTCAGATTACCACCGAGAATGTCGACAGCGAAATTGCCGAACAGGCGGGTCCGCAGTTGGTGGTGCCGGTTAAGAATGCGCGCTTTGCCCTGAACGCCGCGAACGCCCGCTGGGGCAGTTTGTACGATGCCCTATACGGTACCGACGTTATTTCCGAAGAGGGTGGCGCGACCCGTGCCGGAGGCTATAACCCGGTGCGGGGCGACAAGGTTATTGCTTACGCGCGGGATTTTCTTGACCAGGCCGTGGCACTTAATGATGGCAGCCATCACAAGGCAAGTCGGTACTCCATTGACCAAGGGCAGCTACAAGTCACTTTGGTGGATGGCGGGAAGTGTGGTTTGGCAAATCCCAAACAGTTTATCGGTTATCGGGGTAACGCAGAAAACCCCGAGTCCGTCCTGTTAAAAAATAACGGGCTGCATATCGAAATCCAGATTGATCCCGAGTCGCCCATCGGCCAGACCGACAAAGCAGGGGTCAAGGATGTGGTGCTCGAAGCGGCGGTTACCACTATTCAGGATTGTGAAGATTCCGTGGCCGCGGTGGATGCCGAAGACAAGGTGGAAATTTACAAAAATTGGTTGGGCCTGATTAACGGCGATCTGGCCGAAACGTTTGACAAGGGCGGCAAAACCATGACCCGGCGGCTTATGGAGGACCGCGAATTTACCGCGCCCGATGGCGGCTCATTGACCCTGCACGGCCGCAGCTTGTTATTTGTGCGCAACGTCGGCCATCTGATGCGCAATGAAGCCATTCTCGATAAGAACGGCGACGACGTTTACGAAGGTATTATGGATGCCGTGATCACCAGTACCATCGCCGTCCTGGACGTTAGAAAAACCAATAAGCTTGCCAATTCGCGCCAGGGCAGTATTTATATCGTAAAGCCGAAGATGCACGGCCCGGAGGAAGTGAGTTTCGGCTGTAAATTATTTTCGCGGGTGGAGCAAGCGCTGGGTTTGCCGGCGAATACCATAAAAGTCGGCATCATGGACGAAGAGCGCCGCACCACGATCAATTTGAAAGAATGCATTCGCGCCGCCCGGGAACGGGTGGCGTTCATCAATACCGGGTTCCTGGATCGCACCGGTGATGAAATTCATACCAGCATGGAAGCGGGACCTATGATTCCCAAGGCGGAGATGAAAAACAGTACCTGGATCAAAGCCTATGAAGATAGCAATGTGGATATCGGCCTGGCCTGCGGATTGCCGGGCAAGGCGCAAATTGGCAAGGGTATGTGGGCCATGCCCGACTTGATGGCAAGAATGCTGGAAGAGAAAATCGGTCATCCCAAGTCCGGAGCCAACACCGCTTGGGTGCCATCGCCAACCGCCGCTGTATTGCACGCGATGCACTACCATCGAGTCGACGTGTTTGCGCGGCAGCAAGAACTGAAGAAGCGCGCCCCGGCCAGTGTCGACGATTTACTCACACTACCGCTGATGTCCGATCCTTCCAAGCTGTCCGCGGATGACATTCAGCGCGAACTGGATAACAATGCTCAGGGCATCTTGGGTTACGTGGTGCGCTGGATTGATCAGGGCGTAGGTTGCTCCAAGGTGCCGGACATCAACAACGTGGGCTTGATGGAAGATCGGGCGACGTTACGGATTTCCAGCCAGCACATTGCCAACTGGCTGCACCATGGCGTTTGTTCGCCCGAGCAGGTAGGCCAAACCCTGGAGCGTATGGCGGAAGTAGTGGACAAGCAAAATGCCGGCGACCCTCTGTACAAACCGATGGCGCCCAACTTCGATGACAGCGTCGCCTTCCAGGCGGCGTGTGATTTAGTGTTCGACGGTACCCGCCAGCCCAACGGTTATACCGAGCCGCGCCTGCATGCGCGCCGCTTGGAAGCCAAACGGAAACAGCGTGCGTAAGCTGGCGTCGTTTATGTGACGGAGCGAGCCAATAGAAACAATACAGCCGACGATTTTCAAACGAAATTTTTGGAGGGACTAAAATGCGCGTATTTGTTTTTCCCGGACAGGGGTCACAAAGCAAGGGGATGGGCGAAACGCTATTTGACCAGGTAGCTGAATTTCGAGAGGTGGAGGCCGAGGTTGACCAGCTATTGGGTTATTCCATTCGAGAACTCTGCCTTAACGACCCGGATGACCAGCTTAACCTGACGCAATTTACCCAGCCGGCGCTGTATGTGGTTAACGCCCTGCATTACTTCCAACGCAAGGCGGAGGGCGTTGGCGCGGATTATCTGGCGGGCCACAGCCTTGGAGAATACAATGCCTTGCTGGCCGCGGGCGCTTTCGATTTTGTCACCGGTGTGAAGCTGGTAAAAAAACGCGGGGAATTGATGGCCGAGGCAAAAGACGGCGGGATGGCGGCGGTTATTGGTTTGAGCACCGAACAAATCGAAACCGTGCTCAATTTTAACAGTAGCTTGTCGGGCATTGATGTGGCCAATTACAACTCGCCGGCACAGACTGTTGTTTCCGGCCCGTTGAATCAATTGGAGGAAGCGCAACCCAAGTTTAAGGAAGCCGGGGCAAAGTTATATAAGGTCCTACCAGTCAGTGCCGCCTTTCACTCTCGTTACATGCAAGCCGCCGCCGAGGAATTTGGCGAATTTGCGCGTGAGCACACATTCAATACTTTGCGAACGCCGGTTATCGCCAATGTTACAGGCCGACCGTATCCGGATGCCAACCCCGGCGAGGAGATCCCGAAATTGCTGGTGAAGCAGATCGCCTCATCGGTACAGTGGACGCAAACGATTCGCTATCTCAAAAGTCAGGGTGAAACTGAGTTCGAAGAGCTGGGCCCCGGCAAGGTTTTGACCAAGTTGATCAAGCAGATTGACTAAACCACGTGAACAGTTGATTATTTAGCGGCGGGAGTACTGTTGGCATCCTTCAGCCTCGTCGCGGTAGGGGGGCGCTGGTTGATCTGCAAGTGATAAGCAATCTTTTTCCCCAGTAAGCCTTTCTCGACAGGCTTCGCAATATAATCATCCATTCCAGCATTGAGACACACCTGGGCATCGCCTTGCATCGCGTTGGCCGTGAGTGCGATGATGGGTACGTGTTTTCCGCGTTGCTTCTCGATCTTGCGAATTTCTTGGGTTGCCTGGAAGCCGTCCATTTCCGGCATTTGGCAATCCATGAGTATCAAGTCCCATTCATTTTCCAAGTAGGCTGCTACGGCTTCCTTGCCGTTAGGCACGATCGTGACGGGATAACCACAGTTCCCTAGAATGCCCTCGGCAACTTTTTGGTTAACGATATTGTCTTCGGCTAGTAGTATGCGGATGGTGGACATCGCTTTTCCTGAACAGGGTTTGGCGGTGGTGTGATCCAAGTCGACACGTGTATTCCCCGCCAGCTTGAACAGCAGGGTCCGTAAATGGATTTGGCTCACCGGACGTGTTAATACCTCGATCCCAAGTTCACGTCGCAGCTTGTTGGCGGCGGCGTAGGCTGGAAAGGTGGAGAGCAGGACAACTTTATTGTTGGTCGCGAACCGCGTAAGGCGTTGCGGATCGGCAAGTGGATACGAGATAAGTAGAACTCTGTTGCGCGTTATGGTTGGTATATCGTCAATCGATTGATATTGATCATGCGCCAAGCCTTGTTGAGAGAGCAACTTGCCCAGCACGGCGCGGCTGCGTTCGTGCGGGTCAACCACTACACACTGTAATGCAGACAAGCCCTTCGGGCTTGGAGGCGATTCCACCTCGGGCGCGGGCGGCAGCTTGGCGGTGAACCAGAAAGTGGAGCCCGTGCCTTCGACACTTTCCACGCCGGCATCGCCTTGCATGGCTTCCGCCAGCCGCTTGGCAATAATCAACCCCAAGCCAGTACCACCGGACGTGCGGGTTGTGGACGCATCCACTTGCGAAAAGGGCTTGAATAGGCGATGTAATCGATCCTTGGGAATACCCGGGCCGGTGTCGCTCACCTGGAAGTAGAGCCACTCACCGCGCAGCGACACGGAAACGCAAATATCACCTTGGGCGGTAAATTTAACCGCATTGCTTACGAAGTTGAGAATCACCTGACGCAGTCGGTTGGCGTCTCCGATCCAAAGGTCCGCCACATCGCTGTCGATGTCGATGATCAATTCCAGCTCTTTCTCTTGCGCCTTGGGACCCATCATGTCACCGATGCTACCCAGGCATTCCGGCAAGGAGAAAGCTCTTTGTTCCAGTTCCATTTTGCCCGCTTCGATTTTGGAAAAATCGAGAATGTCATTAATGATAACCAGCAGCGATTCGCCAGAGCTGCGGATGGTTCTGACGATATCCTCCTGGTCGGCGCTCAGTCCGGTGTCTTGCAACAGCTCCGTCATGCCGAGCACGCCGTTCATGGGCGTGCGTATTTCGTGGGACATGGTGGCGAGGAACTCGGATTTGGAGCGCGTTGCATTTTCGGCCAGGCGCTTGGCTTTCTCCAGCTCTCGAGTGCGTTCAGCGACTTTTATTTCCAGGTTGTCGGTAATGCCGTGCAGGTCTTGCACCAGCTTGGCATTTTCAATGGAAATGGCCGATTGCACGAGCAGCGCTTTTAAGATGTTGAGTCGGTCCGCGGAGAAGCGATTCTCACTTAGGGAGTTCTCCAGGTAGAGAACGCCGATTGCCTTGGAATGATAGACCAGCGGCATGCAGAGAATCGATTTTGGAGTGTGCCTGGAAAAATATTCGTCGCTGGCAAAATGCTGGTCATCGCTCACCCTCTCCAATGTAACGGCTTGCTGTGAGCGGAACACGTAGTGAAGGATGGATCCGGGGACGGTGCCGCACGAATCCAGCGGTAGGGATTGCAACAGTGAGCGGTAATTTTCTTCCGCATCGCATTCCACTTCAAGGCAAAGCTCGGCCTCTCTCACCAGAAATAGACAGCCCCGATCCACGCCCGCACTTTCGATACATATGCTCATCATTTTCTGGATCAGGCTGCTGAGTTGTATTTCGCTGGCGATGGCTTGGGCGGCCTTGAGGATCGTACTTAGATCGAGTAACGAATCGGTGTTGGATCCAGTGGTGGTAAGCTTTTCGGTTTGGTTTTGTTCCGGATCGAGCAATGAAGGGTAGCGTTGGTTGAGCCTAGTAACCAGAAGGTGCGCGCCCCATTTCGTGTATTCCTCTCTTGCTTCCAACATGTGAGTTTTGGCCATCTTATACTCGCCAAATCCCAGCCAGAAACGGGCGTATAGCTCATGAGTCAGGGCTTCGATGTTTGGATACTGATGTTTCTGGGCCAGGTTTGCAGCCTGTTGGTAGTGATAAATGGCACTTTGGATGTCGCCGTTGAGCCGGGCCAGCTCAGCTTTCATTAGCTCATAGCGACAGCCAAAGTTTTCCGGACTGTTCTCGGCCCAGTTTTCGAAACTGTCCAGGGCAGAGGCGAGGAAATCGTCGTAGCGCTTCCTGTTTTCCACATCGGCCTGGTCGTACATCGCGGTGATGGCCAAAGTCATGTAGAAGTGACACTCGGGAGACAGAATGGAGCCAACCATAACCCGTTTTACGTAATCGACTTGATCCAAAAGGTCCACTACGGTCTGATACTCGCCCACCAGGCAACCATTGCGGATCTTCATGGAATAGTATACGGCGGTCGTAAGTGGAGAGCGAGAATTGGCGAGACAGTCTTTCTCGTCAATGTCATCGGTGGACATGTCCGTCGCCGACTTGGTTTCGCCCTGCAACTGTTTGAGCGCAAGCCGGATCAACTCGAAATTCGCCTGGTGCATCGTCGCGCTATTTTGCTCAATAAAGTTTAGGTAGACGTTGACCTCTTGCAGAATCTGTGGCAGGTACACACCGTGGATTACCTGATTGTCCAGCAAGTAGACGATGCCAGTTGGCGCATAGGAGACATCACCGACTTCGTGGCACAAAATAAGCCCATTGCGCAACATGTCGATGCAAGACATCAAAGGGTCACACCAATGTGCGATAAGACAGCTAAACAACACCTGGCTGCGTCCGCTAAAGTAGGTATTCTCGTAGCGTTTGCACAGTTCGAGAGATACCATGCCAAAGCGATAGGCGGAACGATACTTCCGCTGTGACACAAAATTGAAGACCGCGTAACCGATATAGCCGGGGACCGCGGATTCGCACATGCCCTTCTCAATGGGCAACAGTATGCGCTTTGCCGCCAGCCATTTCGCCAATGCCAGTCGCGACAATCCGTACAGACAAACGCTGACTTGTGCGGCAATGTGAAGCAGTGTGGACATGTCTGGATCCTTGGTCTCTTCCAAGGCGTTGATTTTCGCGAGATCCAGTTGGCCGATCCGTTCTTCAAATTCCATGCTCTCTTTTTCGATGATCGCAGGGTCTGAGGGTATTTCCAGGCCTAATAGCGACAATAGCATAGACCCCGTTTCCGCAAGCTCTGGGTTCCTGCTCTGTATTGACAGCTGTTCGATTCGGACTGAATAAATCTCGATTCGTTGTTTTCGGGTGCGACACTTCTGTGCTAACAAGTCGAACAAGGTATCAGCATTTTCGAAGCGTCGGTTGAGGCATAAGCCGTAGTAGTGCTCCGTGCTGAGGCTGAATGCGTCCTCGAAGTGCTGTTCCCATAGATTTGGATCCAGCAGCTTGATGCCCTTACTTGCATAGTCGAGCGCGATGTCGAAGGAAGAAGAGCTGCGCGCCTGACGGGCAGCTCGGTAGTACAGTTTTACCAAGCGCGGCGTACTGGTAGTGGATTTATCCAGCTCGTGCGCGGCTTCCAGATGGTGGAGTAGTTGGAACGCGCTCTGATCACTCGCCGACTGGCTGAGCTCAATGTGCTTTACAATCGCCCGGTGGTAGGCCGCTTTTACTTTTTTGGGTGTCTCGCTGTAGAGTGAATCGCGGATTCTCCCGTGGGCGAGTTGAAAAAGCCCCTCGCTGTTGTCCCGATTAGTATCGATGATAAAGCCTCTATCGGCGGCCGTTTTAAGCGATAGAAGCAGGCTAACGGGCGAGTTGAAGTTGCCGGACACTTCCCAGTCAGGATTTTCCCGGAAAATTTCTAGGATCATCTCCGTTTTAAGAAGGGTATCAAAACAGGCTGCAAATTCGAGCAACTGTCGTGTCGAAGGCTCCAAGGAATCCAGTTTGTTTGTGATTAAACCAGCTGCTTGGTCGCTAACTTCAAAAGCCTCCACAAGATGTCTATCAAATACCCAACGGTAAGTTTTTCTAGTTGAATCGTAATCCCATTTCAGAAGATCCTCGGCATACAAGGTCTTGGTCATCTCGACCACGGCTTGTGGATTGCCTTGGGTTTTCTTGAACATGATTTTTGCCAGCAGATCGACATCCGATTCGGCGCAGCTGAGCGTGTCGGCGAGAAACCTGCGGATCTCGTCGGTGGAGATATTGTCAAGTTCTATCTGCAACGCCGCCTGGTCGTTCAAAATGTGCTTGTAGAGTCCTGCATCGTGGGAGCACTCGGAGTTATGGGTACAGATGACCAATAGATAACGGCAAGCAGTGTGATCGAGAATTGCGCGAATAACCTTCAGGGAGCTCTCGTCGGCGTGATGAATATTCTTAAAAGTCAGCAGCAGAGGGTATTGCGGGCCGCAGAGCGCTTGCACAAACCGGGCAAAGGCCATGGTCAGTCTGTTCTGCCTTTCAATAGGGCCGGGCGTTGAAGTGCTAGTTTGTTCTCCGATCACGAGCTTTAGATCGGGAACAAGCTCAACCAGAATGGAGGCGCTGGAACCCAGTTGGGCAAGAATCCCTTCCCTAAGGTAATTCAGGTCTTTCTGGCTGAGCCCGGCAATATAGCGACACAAGCCATTCAACGCGCCGGCAATAGCGGCGTAGGGTTGGCCGCTTCGCCCTTCGCTGAAATCCGCCGCCGCACTCAGGCCGCGTTTGATTACGATGGAACGCTGAACCTCTCGGATGATGGCGGATTTGCCGGTGCCTGGCTCGCCACCGATAATCACTTTTTCGTAATTGTCGGCACACGCGCTGGTAAATGCCTTGCGAATTTTGGCCAGTTGCCGATCCCGACCGTACAATTTGTCGCTGATCCGGAAAACGTGGCTGCCGTCTTGTTCACCCAAGGCAAATACCGGATCGGAATCGCCCTCGCGGCACAGGTCCGCGAATCGGTCCAGGTCGCGGGATAGGCCCTCGCAGCTTTGATAGCGATCTTCCGGTGACTTGCTGAGAAGTTTTAACACGATGTCGGAAAGGGCTTGTGGTACTTGGGGGTTTAATTCGCGAGGAGGCGGGGGTGTTTTGGCAATATGTGCGTGGATAATTTCCACCAGATCCTGGGAGCTGAAAGGCGGCTGACCGGTAAGCAATTGGTAAAAAGTGGCACCCAGGGAATAGAGATCCGTGCGTTGATCCAGGGGCAGATTGATGCGCCCTGTCTGCTCAGGTGCAAGATAGTGGATGGTACCTTCCACATAGCCCGGCGAGGGGAGCGACGGATTCTCCCGAGGTAATTTACCGGCGATGCCAAAATCGATAAGAGCGATGCTGCGTGAGCCGGGCCGGATCAGAATGTTGCGGGGGTTGATGTCCTTGTGGATCACCCGTCGATCATGGCAGTAGGCCAGTACCTGAACGATGCCGCGCGCTATCTCGAGGAAAATGCCCGTTTCAAGCGGCCCTGACAGCCAATCCGCCAGTGCGATTCGGCTGCTGTCTTCCATTATCAAAATCGGGTGGCGCTCGGTGCCCAATAAGGCACGGGCCTTTACTATGCCGGGGTGAGATAGACTTGAGAGCAGTTGGTACTGGTTGTGAATACCCGAGATGGTTTTGGCCGCGGGGTCGTCTTCTGTCAAGCCTTTGGCAATGTAGTATTGGCCCTGGTGTTGGACCTTCCAGATTACCGACCGCTTACCGCGATGGATCTCTTCTTTGAAGTGATAATCCGGAGGTAAGCGCATCGTTTACTAACTCTTCAGGAAACTGGCCGAGGGCATCGCGACCTTTTTTAAGGGTCTTTCCTAGAGTGTAGCGCAGGCTTGCCATCTTGAAAGTAATACCGGGGTGTTAGGGCACCAATCCAAAAACCAGGGTTTCTCGATAAAACGACAAAAATTTGACAGCGGGGCAGCTTTAGATGCGCAGGTTGCGCAGGGAAGGGTCAACGGTACTGTGTTGCTCCCACAGGTGATTGAAAACGTCCAGTAGTGCGTTTGCCTCGGGGCCTGCCCGGTAATTGGCAAAACCTTTGTATTCGGTGTCGTCGTGCTTGTAGAGCAATAGCCCGCGGTCGCCGATCAAATAGGCTCGGGTATCGTTCTCGGGCTCGATCAACAGCTTGCGAATGTGGACCTTGCTGCTGAGTCGGCGGGCCAGTTTCAATAGACGGTGACCGCGTTCAACAAGCGGTCTGATGTCCTTGACCTGGATGCGCACCTCGGCCTTGCGATCGCCGCGGGCCAGGGAGGATACCAGGTCGGCAAAGTCGGTCCGGTCATAGATGTAAGGGTCGAGGGAACTGCTGAGTATTGCCAGCTCGCGCCTGCCTTGCTCAACAATTTGTCGCGCGTGTTTTGCAAAAGCTTCGCCATCTTCCAACAGAATCAGATTTTCATCGACCTCTGATTGGATTTCCTTCATAAGCTGTGATCGTCTTAAACTTTTTTTGCCTGCTCGCCGGCATTGCCCGTGTAGTTCATTGGGGTCAGCTCGCGCATGGCTTTTTTAGCGGCTTCCGGCACGTCCAACTGATCGATAAATTCCGCGATCACAGCTGGTGTTACCGCGCGACCGCGGGTCAGCGCCTTGAGTTTTTCGTAGGGCTTGTCCACCTGGTAGCGACGCATGATGGTCTGAATGGGTTCCGCCAGCACTTCCCAGGCTTCGTTCAGATCCTGTTCGAGACGGTCGGTATTCAATTCCAGTTTGCCGATTCCTTTCAAGGTTGCAGCGTAGGCTATGTCGCTGTAGGCAAAACCCACTCCCACATTGCGCAGCACGGTTGAGTCGGTCAGATCCCGTTGCCAACGGGAGATGGGAAGCTTTTGCGCCAAATGGTTGAACAGGGCATTGGCGATACCCAGATTACCTTCCGCGTTTTCGAAGTCGATGGGGTTGACTTTATGGGGCATGGTGGAAGAGCCGATTTCACCCGCTTTGGTTTTTTGCTTGAAGTAACCGAGGGAAATGTAACCCCAGATGTCCCGATTGAAGTCAATCAAGACCGTATTGAAACGTGCAATGGCATCAAACAATTCGGCCATGTAATCGTGTGGTTCGATTTGCGTGGTATACGGGTTCCAGCCGAGCCCCAGCCCTTCCACGAAGGATTGCGCATGACTCTGCCAGTCCACTTGCGGATAGGCGACGAGATGTGCGTTGTAATTGCCCACGGCGCCGTTGATCTTGCCGAGAATGTCGATCGCTTTCACTTGCTTGGTTTGTCGTTCCAGGCGGGCCACCACGTTCGCCAATTCCTTGCCCACGGTAGTGGGTGAAGCGGTTTGACCGTGGGTACGCGACAACATGGGCTGGTCCGCGAAGCGGTGCGCAAGTTGGCGGATAGCCGTAACAATGGCCTCTTGTTGTGGCATCAGTATCTGGTCGCGCCCCGCGCACAGCATCAGGGCATGGGACAGGTTATTGATGTCCTCCGACGTGCAGGCAAAATGCACATACTCACTGACCGCCAGCAGTTCCCTGTTGCCGCCGATGCGCTCCTTGATAAAATATTCGACCGCCTTGACGTCGTGGTTGGTGGTGGCCTCGATCTCCTTGATGCGCTGTGCGTCGGCGGGCGTGAAATTGCTTACGATGCTGTCCAGCAATTCGTTGGCCGTTGTCGAGAACGCCGGGACTTCGGCAATATCCGGGTGCCCGGCGAGGCTCTGTAGCCAGCGGATTTCCACTTCCACCCGTCGCCACATCAGGCCAAATTCACTGAACACGGCCCGATAAGCAAGCGTTTTGTTGCCGTAGCGGCCATCAATGGGGGAAATAGCGGTCAGCGATGAGAGTTCCATAATAATCAAAATGCCGTGGTTATCGGAGAATGCCGCATGATACCGGAATAGTCGGCAATTTTCCCGATGCTCCCGCCAGGCTGTTAATGCACGGATTTGGCCTGCCGGAGCAGTTCCCGGCCGCGATTCAGCAGGCGCTGGCGGTAGACGATGATATGCCAGCGGCGCCCGCCCACTTGGTGCCAGAGCATGGCGGAACGAATCCCGGCAAACAATAGCGCCCGGACCTGATTGGCCACCCGTTGCTGCTGTAGATAGGTGGCTTCACCACGGACGTGAATACGGTAGCGGAATTTGCTGATGGTGTCGGTATAAAGGTCGGCAAGGTTACCGACCACGTTATCGTGAACACTCCCAAAATGCTGGGCTTGCTGGTTGGCTTGCGCCAGGCGACTGCCAATGATGGCCAGCATGTCCTGCCTGGCGTTCAGCTTTTGTTGCAGGTGCATAATGCCCAACAGATAACGGAGGCATTGTTGGGCGGACTCCTTGCGCAGGCCCGACAATGTATCCACCAAAGTTTGCAAGCCCAGAGTCAGGCAGGGCAGGTCGCCATAGGTGGCCAGGGTGGACTCGGGGTTTTGCTGCAGCAGGCTGTCCACGCAGGTGCGGAACTCTTCCTTGGGGAGGTAGCCGGTGGTGGCCAGCTTCTCCACCAGGGCGGCAGCTTGGAAAACGCCGGCAAGGGCCAGGGTGCGATTGTCCCACTTCGAACTCAATTTACATCTCCCTGGTGGCAGTAGTCATCGTCGGCGTGTTGCCCGCGGTGATACTCTGCTCGATAACCGCGCCACCCAGACAGCGATCACCGGTGTAGAACACAATCGATTGCCCCGGCGTGATGGCACGCTGAGGTTCGCTGAATTGGACGTGCACTGCGTCGCCGTCCAGGCTGAGATGACAGGTTTGGTCGGCTTGGCGGTAGCGAATCTTCGCCTTGCAGGTCAGCGTGCCGCCGGCAGGTGGATTGCTGATCCAGGTGGCCTGCCGGGCAATCAAGCCCTGTTTGTACAGGGCGGGGTGCTTATCGCCTTGCGTGACAATAAGCACGTTGCCTTGCAGGTCCTTGTCGACCACGTACCAGGGTGCATCATCCGCGCCTTGTACGCCGCCGATACCCAAGCCCTGACGTTGGCCGATAGTGTGATACATGAGCCCGCTGTGCTCGCCGACCTTGTCTCCCGACAAGGTGCGGATTTCTCCGGGTTGGGCGGGAAGGTAACGTTGCAGGAAATCCTTGAATTTGCGTTCGCCGATAAAACAGATACCGGTGCTGTCTTTTTTTGCCTGGGTCGCGAGTCCCATGTCCCGCGCCAGTGCGCGAACCTCGCTCTTGTTGAGTTCGCCAACGGGGAACAGTGAGCGGCGCAAAGCCGATTCTGCCACGGCATGCAGGAAATAACTTTGGTCCTTGTTGGGATCCAGACCCTTCAACAAGTAGCTGCGTTCGCCTTCGTCCTGGCGTCGCGCGTAATGCCCGGTGGCGATAAAATCCGCGCCCAGGGCCAGCGCGTGGTCGAGAAAGGCCTTAAATTTTATTTCCCGGTTGCACAAAATATCCGGGTTGGGGGTACGCCCGGCTCGATACTCGTGCAGGAAGTGGCTAAATACATTGTCCCAATAAGTCTCGGCGAAATTCACGGTGTGCAGTTCGATGCCGAGCTGCTGGGATACTTGCATGGCATCCAGCAGATCTTCCCGGGCGGTGCAGTATTCCGTTCCGTCGTCGTCGTTCCAGTTTTTCATGAACAACGCTTCGACCTGATAACCTTGTTGTTTTAACAGCAGGGCGGCGACCGATGAATCCACTCCACCGGAAAGACCGATAATCACGCGTGTATGGGTGTTGCTAGGCATAGAAAATCCGATCGGGGTAGCACGGGGTCAATCCAGCGAGGCGCTCATGTGCTAGGATGGAAACAGGTCCAGGGAAAAACGCCGGTCGCTGCGATAATCCTCGATCACTTGGAGCACCAGTTCACTGCGCAACTGGTCGCGATGTTGAACAATGTCCTCTTCGCGCATCCAGCACACCTCGTCGATCACGCTATCCAGATCATAATCGGGATAGTGGGCGACGGCTTCGGCCAGGAAACTGGTGCGCATATAGGTCACCTGATTGAAGGCCGAGGTAAACATCCGGATGCTCAGGATCGCGGTCGGGGTTACTTGCCAGCCGGTTTCTTCCAAGGTTTCGCGTACTACTGCTTGCGATAAACTTTCGTTTTGTTGCACGTGGCCCGCCGGCTGGTTGTAAACAAGAGCCCCGGCTTCGGCCCGTTCCCGAACCATCAAAAACCGACCGTTACGCTCTACAACCGCCGCAACCGTAACATGGGGGCACCACCGCATAAAACAAACCTCGGGAGCGCCCGCGCGTGGCGGGCAACTGTTTACATGACGCGACAAGGGGAAAATCGCGACATTGTATCACAGCCGTTTGCGTTGCTTTCTGCCCAGGTGCGATCGGACTGGACCACTTAAGCGCTCGGTACCTAAGCGCGGGGTAGATGCAGGCGGGTTTCCGCCAGTTGTCCGGGAAGCAGATTGTCCAGACGCCAGTCACCGATTCGATGCCGAATCAAGCGCAAAGTGGGGTGGCCCACGGCCGCGGTCATGCGCCGCACCTGCCGGTTACGTCCTTCGTGGATGGTCACCTCGAGCCAGCTGGTGGGTTGGGAGGCGCGATAGCGAATCGGTGCCTGCCGTTCCCATACGACCGGAGGATCTATACCGCGCACATGCGCCGGGCGCGTTTTGCCGTCCTTTAACACCACGCCTTGGCACAACCGTTCGATGGCGGGAGCTCCGGGTTCACCTTCCACCTGCACCCAATAGGACTTGGGTTGCTTTGCGCGGGGATTGCTTATCCATTGATGAAGCTTTCCATCATCCGTCAGCAACAACAAACCTTCGGAGTCCCGATCCAGCCGTCCTGCCGGGTAGACGCCAGGGATATCAATGTAGTCGCGTAGAGTGGGGCGGTTTCGAGCATCCGTGAACTGGCTGAGCACGCCATAGGGTTTGTTGAATAACACCAGCTTGGCCATTTTCGCTCCCCCTATCGGACGCGCTGGGATGGGGGCGCGAGAGAGATTTGCCGGTGAACGGCTGTTGGATCAAGACGCGTAAACATTTTTTTACCTAGTGGTTCCTTGCCATAAGTTCGCACCGTTTTAGCGCGCCATACAAAGCCCCTGGCTTGCGGGCCCTTCCTCAAGGAGGAAGTAACCAAGGTGCGCTTTGGGTATTATTCAGAGGCTCCCCGGGCGCGCGATATAAATCAAGCGGTTTGGGTGTTACAATCGGCGACCAGCGTGAGCCGGCCGAACTCGACACCATAGCCGCCGGCTTCACTTGTTGTAAATTCAAATCGTAAATTTGTACAGTGACGGAGAGACGCATGGGGTACAAACACATCCAGATTCCCAGTGATGGCGAAAAGATCACCGTAAATAAAGATAACTCCTTGAATGTCCCCAATCGCCCGATAATTCCCTTTATCGAGGGCGATGGCATTGGCTCCGATATTACTCCGGTAATGATTAAGGTGACCAATGCGGCTGTGCAAAAAGCCTACAATGGAGAAAAAGCCATTTCCTGGATGGAAGTATATTGCGGTGAAAAAGCAGCCGACAAATACGATGGTGACTGGTTTCCCGAAGAAACCCTGGAAGCCGTGAAAGACTACGCGGTGAGTATAAAAGGACCCTTGACGACTCCAGTGGGTGGGGGATTTCGTTCCCTGAACGTGGCGTTGCGCCAGGAAATGGACCTGTTTGTTTGCCAGCGCCCCGTGCGTTGGTTCACGGGTGTGCCATCCCCGGTAAAAGAGCCCGGGAAGGTGGACATGGTGATCTTTCGCGAGAATTCGGAAGACATTTACGCCGGCATTGAGTGGCAGGCGGATTCAGCGGAAGCCGCCACGGTAATCAAGTTTCTGCGGGAAGAAATGAGTGTGTCGAAAATCCGCTTTCCCGAGCACTGTGGTATCGGCGTAAAACCGGTATCGGAAGAGGGCACCAAGCGTCTGGTGCGCAGAGCCATTCAGTATGCTATTGAGCAGGATTTGCCCTCGGTAACCCTGGTACACAAAGGCAACATCATGAAGTTTACCGAAGGCGCCTTCCGCGACTGGGGATATGAGCTGGCGGCCGAGGAGTTTGGCGGTCAGGAGATTGACGGCGGTCCCTGGCAATCGGTAAAAAACCCCCGCTCTGGCAACGAAATCATCATAAAGGATGTGATCGCCGACGCCATGCTGCAACAGGTATTGCTGCGCCCCGACGAATACAGCGTCATTGCGACTCTGAATTTAAATGGTGATTATCTGTCCGATGCGCTTGCGGCCCAAGTGGGTGGCATTGGTATTGCGCCGGGCGCCAACCTCTCCGATACCGTGGCGATGTTCGAGGCCACGCACGGCACGGCGCCCAAGTATGCGGGTCAAGACAAGGTCAATCCCGGTTCGCTGATTTTGTCGGCGGAAATGATGCTCCGCCACCTGGGCTGGAACGAGGCGGCGGACCTGATTATTAACGGAATGGGCGGGGCGATTGGCGCTAAACAGGTGACTTATGACTTTGAGCGTCAGATGAGCGGGGCAACTTTGTTGAGTTGCTCAGCCTTCGGCGATGCCGTAATCGGTCACATGTAGTCCACAGCTTTTTGAAACCGCCACAGCTTCCGAAACCACCAAAGCTTCTGAAACCATAAGCCGAATGCGTGCCCAAACTAGTTCGAAATTGGGTATGGCTGAGGGACGGGGCCACGGGCCCGAAAGCGGTGACAGAGGCTCAGGAATAGGTTTCCAGTTCCGCATTACTGACCGCCGCGGCTGCGTCATTGCTCTGGTCGGAGCCGGCTTCAGCGGTGGTGTGGCTTTGGTCCGGGTCGGCGGAAGGTGGCGCAACCGTGTCCGGTGCTTTGATATTGGTGGCGTGCAAGCCTTTACCGCCTTTTATTACCTCGAAACTGACAACCTGACCCGCTTTGAGGGTCTTGTAACCGTCCATTAAAATCGAGGAATAGTGCACAAACAGGTCTTCACCGCCCTGGTCGGGCAAGATAAAACCATAGCCTTTCGCGTTGTTAAACCACTTGACTGTACCGGTGGGCATGATTCGGATCCTTTCTTGATGTCCACTTGAAACCGGCGTTTCAACGATAAGTGTTCCAACACTCAGTGGCTTCCAAACTGAAATCCAGCATTATTGTTGTTTGGCCCCAGGTGGACATTTGGTGTTGTTCTATTAAAGGGTCTTTGTTATAACTACTCGAAACTAAAAGGTGGATATTAAAAGCAATTCCTAATAGTTCATAAGTTGTCCATCTTGTAACTAACTCATGGGGGGATGTCAAGCCTTTCGTCGGGTCAACTTGGGCCAGAACTAATGGAGTACACTGTTGTTATTAGACCTCACAAGCCACTCAAGAAATTGTCTGAATATCCATGGGTAATCTGCTATATCTTAAACTAAGGTTAGGTAAAGACGGCGAGCCGGATTTCCCCCACTTTGATGAAGATCGCGACGGTGATGGAGACCTCGCTGTCCAGGAGGAAAAGCCGCAGCTAAAACGTCCTCCCATGTACAAAGTCGTCATGCTAAACGATGACTACACGCCAATGGATTTTGTGGTGGAGGTCTTGGAGATGTTTTTCGCAATGAACCGCGAACAAGCGACCCGAATCATGCTCCAAGTCCATACCCATGGAAAAGCGGTGTGCGGCGTTTTCACCCGGGATATAGCGGAAACCAAGGCGGCCCAAGTAAACCAATACGCCAGGGAGAACCAACACCCATTATTGTGCGAGATTGAAGCGTCCGGGGAAGGCGACGATTAACGGTTGGGGACTAATCAGTTGAGGTCTAAGCAATGTTGAGCAAGGATTTAGAAGTCACCTTAAATCTTGCCTTCAAAGGTGCGCGCTCCAAGCGGCATGAATTCATGACCGTTGAGCACCTGTTATTGGCGTTGATTGACAACGAATCAGCAGCGCATGTACTACGTGCCTGCGGAGCTGATCTGGCGAATTTGCGCAATGATCTGGTGGAGTTTGTGGACTCCACGACGCCGTTGATTCCAGAAAACGACACCGAAAGAGAAACCCAGCCCACCCTCGGATTTCAGCGCGTTTTACAACGGGCGGTTTTTCACGTTCAGTCCTCGGGCAAGAACGAGGTGACCGGTGCCAACGTACTGGTGGCAATTTTCAGCGAACAGGAAAGCCAAGCGGTTTTCTACCTGAAGCAGCAGAGCATTGCGCGCATTGATGTGGTTAATTTCATTACCCATGGCATCTCCAAGATGGCGGGCCATTCCAATGGCAGCATGGATACCGGCCACGAACAGCACGACGAAGAGGGCTTGCAGTCCGGCGAGGGCAATAGCCAAAATCCGCTGGAGGCGTTTGCTACCAACCTGAATGAACAGGCCATGCTGGGCCGTATAGATCCTTTGGTAGGCCGCGAAATGGAAGTGGAACGGGTTTGCCAAATCCTTTCCCGACGGCGCAAAAACAATCCATTGTTGGTGGGCGAGGCTGGCGTCGGAAAAACAGCGATCGCTGAAGGCTTGGCAAAACGCATTGTGGAAGGCGACGTTCCCGAAGTGTTGACCAGCAGTGTCGTGTATTCCCTGGATCTGGGTTCGTTGCTCGCGGGCACCAAGTACCGTGGTGATTTCGAGAAACGCTTCAAGGGTTTGTTGGCGCAACTAAAACGCCAGGAAGACTCCATTCTTTTTATCGACGAAATCCACACCATCATTGGTGCTGGTGCGGCGTCCGGTGGCGTCATGGATGCCTCCAATCTGTTAAAGCCGCTACTCAGCTCCGGCGAGCTGCGCTGTATTGGTTCCACCACCTTCCAGGAATACCGGGGCGTGTTTGAGAAAGACCGCGCTCTGTCGCGTCGATTCCAGAAAATTGACGTCAATGAACCGAGCGCGGACGAGACTTATCAGATTTTGAAAGGCTTGAAAAGTCGCTTTGAAAACCATCACAGTCTGCGTTACACGGATACAGCCTTGCGCGCGGCGGCGGATCTGTCAGCGCGCTATATCAACGACCGCTATTTGCCCGACAAGGCAATTGACGTTATTGATGAAGTCGGCGCCTATCAACAACTGCAACCCAAGAGCAAGCGCAAAAAACTTATTGGGGTGCAGGATGTAGAGCAGGTGGTGGCGAAGATAGCCCGCATTCCGCCGAAAAACGTCTCTTCCTCCGACAAGGAGCTCTTGCAGAAGCTGGACAAGACCCTGAAGATGACCGTGTTCGGACAGGACCGTGCGGTGGATACCTTGAGTACCGCGATTAAGATGTCGCGGGCTGGGTTGAGCATTGCCGACAAGCCAGTGGGTTCATTTCTGTTTGCCGGCCCGACTGGCGTTGGTAAAACCGAGCTGTGCAAGCAGTTGGCAAAAGCCATGGGTGTGGAGCTGATTCGCTTCGACATGTCGGAATACATGGAGCGGCATACGGTGTCGCGTTTGATTGGTGCACCGCCCGGTTACGTGGGCTTCGACCAGGGTGGTTTATTGACCGAACAAGTCACCAAGCACCCGCACAGTGTTGTACTGCTGGATGAGATCGAAAAAGCCCACCCGGAAGTATTCAACATACTGTTGCAGGTGATGGACCACGGCACCCTGACCGACAACAATGGCCGTAAAGCCGATTTCCGCAATATCGTGTTGGTAATGACCACCAATGCCGGCGCGGATATGTTGAGCCGTCGTTCCATAGGGTTCCAGGAGCAAGATCATTCCAGTGATGGCATGGAAGCTATTACCAAGATGTTTTCCCCCGAATTTCGCAACCGTTTGGATGCGATTATCCAGTTTGGCCGCCTACCCATGGAAGTTATTCGAACGGTGGTGGACAAGTTTTTGGTTGAGTTGCAATCGCAACTGGATGACAAACGTGTTCACCTGAACGTCGACGATGACGCGCGCGAATGGCTGGCGGAGCACGGCTACGACGAAACCATGGGGGCGCGTCCCATGTCGCGCTTGATTCAGGAAAACTTGAAGAAACCGCTGGCTGAATCGGTGTTGTTTGGCGAACTGTCCGGCAACGGTGGCGAGGTATGCGTCAGTGTCAAGGACGACAAGCTGCACTTGGAAATCGAATCGGCGTCCAGCAAGTCTTCGTCGGGCGGTGTAAAGGCCTAACTAGTGCCCGTCCAGAAACGCCGTTTGTGGACGGGCACTAATGCGGTGCAAGGATGCACCGCCAAAATCGAGCGCCTAAGCGCTTGATTTTGCGACTCCGCGAAATGACAGGGATGTCATTTCAGGATGGAAACTAACTAGACCTAATCTAAACCTCTGGCGGTTGGTGAGCCGCCGGAGTCTGTTTGCAATCTGGTAGGGGCTGGGTGACGGGCGCGGAGCCGCGGCGGAAAGGAACAGGCATTTAGCGTGCGCGGTAGGTAATGCGGCCTTTGCTTAGATCGTAGGGAGTCATTTCAACCTTCACCTTGTCACCGGTTAAAATGCGGATGTAGTTCTTGCGCATTTTGCCGGAGATATGCGCGGTCACCACGTGGCCGTTCTCCAGCTTTACCCGGAAGGTAGTATTGGGCAGTGTATCAATCACTTCGCCTTCCAGTTCAATATGATCTTCTTTCGGCATAGTTGCTTACTTCTCCAGCATTGTTTTCAGTATGTGGGATCAAGGGCGCCCGCGAGCAGCCGTGAATTGTGCCCTAAAAGCCGGATTCTTCCAAGAACTTCGGGATATTAAGCGAACAATGTCGGGGCGAAGGGTTAACGGACCAAGGTCCAGCGCCGGTTAACCAGCAGCTCCAGGGGGCGAAACTGGGATTTGTAGCTCATCTTTGCACACGCTTTGATCCAGTAGCCCAGGTAGATGTAGTCCAGGGCCTGTTCCCGGGCGTGGTAAATCTGCAGCAG
The DNA here is from genome assembly GCA_040880205.1 of Cellvibrionaceae bacterium. Taxonomy (GTDB): domain Bacteria; phylum Pseudomonadota; class Gammaproteobacteria; order Pseudomonadales; family Cellvibrionaceae; genus WACF01. The sequence continues at coordinate 11,332 of JBBDIU010000066.1, read as the reverse complement.
AATCCCGAAGGTACCAAGGCTGCGCCGCTGCAAGTCGGGATCGAAATAAGTGTAAACCGCCGATAGCGCCTGGTCTATTTGATCGCAAACCACCGCGCCCGCCAGCCTTCCATCCAGGCGCATTTCCAAATAACGGGTGATACCCCATTCGCTGGTCAGAAAGGACTGAAACTGATCGCGGGTTGGCGGGTACATGTCGCCGTCACTGTGGCGCTCGGAGATATAGCGCGCATAAAGTTGGTAATGCTCGTCGGTATCAATACTCGCAAGCGGCCGCACAACGAGATCCCGATTGCGCTTCCAGCAGCGCTTCTGCTGCCGGTTGGGTTCGAAGCGTGCCACCGGAATGCGGGCCGGCACGCAGGCCTGACACTGGGCGCATTGCGGCCGGTAGACATGGCCGCCGCTGCGGCGAAAGCCCAGTTCCGACAGCTGACTATAGGTTTTGCCATCCATGCGCTGACTGGGATCCACGAATACCGTGGTCGCCGTTTCGCCGTGCAAGTAGCTGCACCGGTGGGGATGGGTTGCGAACAGGCGAATGGTGGAAAGATCCGTCACGGGAGCGAGCCTCTAAGGGCTGGGGAAAATAGTGTCGTGAAAATGCCAGTTCAGCACCCACTGCCGGGGTGCGTAATCATCTTCGCGTTCGGCCCTAGTATAGTTTAGTAACAAGCGCTGAAAAGCAGCACGGGTAATAGTTGTGGCTCCCATGGACCGAAGATGTTCCGTTTCCACCTGGCAATCGATAAGACCGTAGCCCCATTCCGCCAGTTGATTGGCCAAGTGAACCAATGCCACCTTGGAAGCATTGCTGACCTTGGAAAACATGGATTCGCCAAAAAAGGCGCGACCGATCGCTACACCGTAAACACCACCGACCAGATTACCGCCTTGCCAAGTCTCGATCGAGTGTGCGTAGCCCAGTCGATGAAGGGCGCGGTAGGCTTCCGCCATTTCGCTGGTGATCCAGGTTCCGTTGGTATAGCGTCGGGGGCCGGCGCAGGCGGCAATCACCCGTTCAAAGCAGCGGTCGGCGGATACGCTCATTTCCCCCCGGCGCAGCACCTTGCGCAAGCTGCGGGAGATATGGATGTCGCGCGGTACTAGCACGCTTCGCGGTTCGGGAGACCACCACAGGATTGGCTGACCGGCTTCATACCAGGGAAATATGCCTTGGCGGTAGGCGACCAGCAGGCGGCCGGCAGACAGATCGCCGCCAGCGGCCAACAGGCCGTTTGGTTCGCTGAGTGCCTGCTCGGTGGGCGGAAATTCCAGGTTATCGGCGGCTAACCAGGGAAGACGGATCATGAAATATACAGTCTCTAATCTCTAGTCTCTAGTCGCGAGTCATACCAACTTCCACCTCCAGCCTCTATCCTCGTCCCAGTTGCCAGAGATGGTTGGCGTGTACTGGTTTACCCCCGAGACTAGCGACTAGAGATTAGCGACTGTCACTTAGCGACGGTCACTCATCGAGGAATTTTTCCGCGTCCAGAGCTGCCATGCAGCCGGCGCCAGCCGAGGTGACCGCCTGCCGGTAAATATGATCGGCCACGTCACCGGCGGCAAAGACGCCGGCCACGCTGGTGGCGGTGGCATTGCCTTCGAGCCCGCTGCGAACCTTGATGTAGCCGCCAGCCATGTCTATTTGACCCGCGAATATGTCGGTATTGGGCTTGTGGCCGATGGCGATGAATACCCCTTGCACCTGGTGGTCCGCAACCTGTCCGGTTTGTGCATGCTTCAGCTTGACCCCGGTGACACCCGCATCATCGCCCAGTACTTCTTCCAAGGTGTGGTTCCACAGCATGGTGACGTTGCCATTTTCAGCCTTGGCTAGCAGTCGATCCTGGAGAATCTTTTCCGCGCGCAACTGATCGCGGCGGTGAACGACCAAAACTTCGCTGGCAATATTGGAGAGATACAAGGCTTCTTCAACGGCGGTATTGCCGCCGCCGATCACCGCCACCTTCTGGTTGCGGTAGAAGAAGCCGTCGCAGGTGGCGCAGGCGCTGACGCCGCGGCCCATGTAAGCTTCCTCCGAGGGCAGGCCCAGGTACTGGGCGGATGCGCCGGTGGCGATAATCAGCGCGTCGCAGGTATAGGTGTCATTACCCTCGAGAACAAAGGGCCGTACCGACAGATCGCAGCGGTGGATATGGTCGAACACAACCTGGGTATCGAAACGCTCCGCATGTTGCTGCATTTGCACCATTAAATCCGGTCCTTGCAGTTCGGTGATACCGCCGGGCCAATTTTCCACCTCGGTAGTGGTTGTTAACTGGCCACCTTGCTCCATACCGGTGATTACCACCGGATTGAGATTGGCTCGCGCCGCGTAAATGGCCGCAGTGTAGCCCGCGGGACCCGAACCGAGAATTATCAAGCGGTGGTGCTTGGCTTTGCTCATTTCACCTTCCTACCGATCTGATTGCCGATTGCTCGCCTCCGCTAAACGCGTGGCGAATTAACCGGACGGGACATTTGATGTATTAGACTATAGCTTGTCGCCGTCGGGCCAATTGTATGCGCTAATAACCACCATTGCGAGGAGCTATCTAAACCACTGATTTGATAGCAAATGGTTAAAATTCAACCTTGTTCAGTTGACCAGAGATATGCAAAGTGTTTGCTAACCCCATGATAGTATTCGCTTTCCTGGGATCAATTGTGTGTTATCGTGCGTGGCAAATCACTGCGCGTTCACTAAAATAGTCGCTGCTCCCACTGCCAGCCAGTTACTCAAGGAATTTCTGTTTTGAAAGGCAATAGTTCAGCCAACACGCCCGCCGGGGTCAGCGGTACGAGCCTGCGGATAAAAGAGGGCATGTTGATCGGCTTTGTAGCCATCTGCCTCTATCTGCTGCTGGCACTGTTGAGTTACAGCCCGGACGATCCGGGCTGGTCCAGCACCGGTATCGGTGATGGCGTTGCCAATGTGGCGGGGCCGGCAGGTGCCTGGATCGCGGACATCTTTCTCTATCTATTCGGTTACCTGTCGTATCTCTTTCCTTTCATGCTTGGCTATCAGGCCTGGCGTGTATTCAAGCTGCGGGATTCGGAGGTCGGCCTGGATGGTGTGTTGTTGAGTTTGCGGGTGGTGGGCCTGTGCCTGGTCATGGTGGCGGGTACCGGACTTGTTGCCATGCACTACGGCGTTGCGGAAACCGATCTGCCTTCGACCCAGGGCGGTGTGTTGGGCGCGGAGATCGCCGACGCGGTGGAAGGTGCCCTGAGTTACGTGGGCGGCACACTGATGCTTACCGCGATCTTCCTGTTTGGCATGACGGTTTTCACCGATCTTTCCTGGTTGCGGTTAATGGACGCAATCGGCCGAATTACCCTGAATACCTGGAATTACATCATCGAAGGTCTGCGCCGCTGGCGACACAAGGTGAGCGAGAAGCGTCAAGCGCAACACGCGCAGAAGCAACGTCGATCCGCCATGGAAAAGCAGGTGGCGCGGCAGGCCGAGCGCATCCCCCCCACTATCAGTGAGGCGCCGAAAAAACCGGTCCCCAGCCAACGCATCCAGAAAGAAAAACAGGGCTCGCTGTTCGAGACCTCCGCCGTTATTGGCGATTTACCCAAGATCAGTTTGCTGGACGGTCCGGACAAGCACGATGACAAGGGCTATTCCAAGGATTCCCTGGAAGCCATGTCGCGGCTGCTGGAACTCAAGCTGCAAGACTTTGGTATTTCCGCGGAGGTGGTGGCGGTCATGCCCGGCCCGGTGGTGACCCGCTTTGAGATCCAACCGGCACCTGGCGTGAAGGTGAATCGAATCACCAACCTGGCCAAGGACCTGGCGCGTTCGCTGGCGGTGATTAGCGTGCGAGTGGTGGAAGTGATTCCCGGCAAGTCGGTGGTGGGCATCGAAATTCCCAACGAGCACCGGGAAATGGTGAGGCTCAGTGAAGTGCTGGCATCGCGCCAATACGAGGCCTCCAAGTCCCCCATCAGTCTGGCACTGGGACACGATATCTCGGGCAGTCCGGTGATTGTGGATCTGGCCAAGATGCCACACCTGCTGGTGGCGGGTACAACCGGTTCCGGTAAGTCGGTGGGTATCAACGTGATGTTGCTGAGCCTGCTCTACAAGTCCACGCCCAAGGATGTACGCTTGATCCTGGTGGACCCCAAAATGTTGGAGCTCTCGGTCTACGAAGGCATTCCCCATTTGCTTGCCCCGGTGATAACCGACATGAAGGACGCCGCCAACGGCCTGCGCTGGTGCGTGGGCGAGATGGAGCGACGCTACAAGTTGATGGCTTCCCTGGGGGTACGCAACCTGGCGGGCTTTAACCGCAAAGTGGAAGACGCGCGCAAGGCCGGCAAGCCCCTCACCGATCCGCTGTGGAATCCCGAAGACTATTTTTCTCCGGGTGAGGAACTGTCGCCGCCGGAGTTGGAAACACTGCCGGCGATTGTTGTGGTCATCGACGAATTTGCCGACATGATGATGATCGTTGGCAAGAAGGTGGAACAATTAATTGCGCGCATCGCTCAAAAAGCCAGGGCCGCCGGTATTCATTTGATTTTGGCGACCCAGCGACCGTCGGTGGATGTGATTACCGGTCTGATCAAGGCCAACGTGCCCAGCCGGATTGCCTTCCAGGTATCCTCGAAAGTGGATTCCCGCACCATTCTCGATCAAGGTGGTGCCGAGCAATTGTTGGGGCATGGCGACATGCTGTATCTACCGCCGGGCACCAGCGTGCCGCAGCGGGTTCACGGCGCCTTTGTGGATGACCCGGAGGTGCATCGGGTGGTGGCCGATTGGAAGCGGCGCGGCGAACCCAATTATATTGATGGTATCGTGGACGAAAGCAACAACAGTATTCCGGTTCCGGGCATGGCCACGGATTTCGCGGACGGCGAGGGCGGCGACAGCGAATCCGATCCCTTGTACGATGAAGCGGTTATGTATGTCACGGAATCGCGACGCGCTTCTATTTCGTCGGTGCAACGCAAGTTGCGCATCGGTTACAACCGCGCGGCGCGTTTGATTGAGGCGATGGAATTGGCGGGCGTGGTGACGGAAATGAGCTCCAATGGCAACCGGGAAGTGCTTGCGCCACCTCCGCCGAGACGGTGATGTGGTGTGCTTGGATTAAATTTTTTTTGGAGTTGCATGAGAATCTGTGGCTTCGATCGGTTTGAAAGTGGGGGTAGGGGTTTCAAAAACGCGGTGAATACATCCCTGTAGCTCCCTCGCTTCGTCCCTGAAGCGAGGGTTTTGAAACCCCTACCCCCACTTTCAAACTGTACTCCGCGGGGTTGCGTCGTTCCTTGCATTCTTCAACCGGGTTTGATGTAAATCCGCGACGCTAACAAGCAAAGAACCTGTTCGCGCTCTGGTGCGAACAAAGCCCGAAATCAGATGAATCGAGACACGAGTTTGGCGTCGGGTCCACCCTTTCGAAACCCTCGCTTCAGGGATGAAGCGAGGGAGCTACAGGGATGTATTCACCGCGTTTTCGAAACACCTACCCCAGCCCCAAACGGATCGGAGCTCCGAGCCAGAAAAGATGAGGTCGGCGAGAATCAATGGATAATAAATCCTTAGGGGAGTTCGACAATTGGAATCTTCTAAAAGAAGATCCCCGTACGTGCGTCTACAAAGCAACTCTCGACAATGCCCCCGTCATAATAAAAACCTATCGACTGGAAAATCCCTTGCATCGCCTACAGTTCTGGCGAAAAAGTGTCAAGGTGAAAGATTTCTATCGCGACGCAGGTGAACAATTAAAGCTTTCAATGTTTTTGTCTGCCGGATTGTTCCCGGATAAGCGGAAAGGCTATCTCTGTTACCGTTATATTAACGGCAAGGACTTCCGCATGATCGATTGGGGAGCTTTACCCGAGCGAACCGCCCTGTCTCTGATGGAGCAAGCTGCGGAACTATTGCGGCAACTGCACAAAAAAGGCTGGGTTCACGGCGACTTTAAGTTCGGGAATTTGCTGTATTGCAAAGAGCAGGATGCGGTCTATCTGTTGGACGTTGAAGGGCTCGGGAAGCCATTTTTGGGTGGCGCCACTAAAGGCCGCGATGTGGCGCGTTTTCTTCTCAATGGGCTGGAGTTATCTGTTCCAAAACGGTATTTGGAATTCTTCTGGCGGAGTTACAGCCGCGAATTTGCCGAGCCCGAGACCCGGCAATTAAAGCAGCATACCAAACGCTGGTTGGAAAAACTGGGTCAACGCCATCAGCGCCGCTATGGACGTGCTGTTAGTCTTGAGCAGCTAACATTTCTGTGAACAGGCCATCCATTTTTTCGGCCAGCGTTTCCGCGCTGTAGTGTGTCTTTGCCCGCTCCAACCCCGCCTTGCCCATTCGCTCTCTCAGTGCGCCATTGCCTAGCGTTTTGACCGCTTCTAACCATTGTTCAGGTGTGGAAACCAAAATGCCGGTCTGCCCGTCGACTATAACCTCGGCATTTGCGCCGCAATTGGATGATATTACCGGCAGGCCGCAGGCCATGTATTGAATGACTTTCAGCGCGCACTTTCCCCGCGTCCACGGGTCGTCCGTCATGGGCGCGATGCCGATATCAGCATTCGCCAGCTCCGCAATTTCTCCTTCCGCCGTCCAGGGAACGCAGCGTGTGCTGAGGCCAGCGAAGTCGATCGTGAAATCTCCGATAACTTTAAGTTCGACATCCGCTATCTCGCGCCCAAGGGTTTCAAGTGTGGTGCGGTATTGTTCCAGGTATCGGCTGGTGGACCGGCTGCCAACCCATACCAGTGTCAATACCGGTGACGCAGTACGGCGAGGTAGGTTTTGGTACTTCGCCAATTCGACAGTCGTGGGAAAAACAACCGTTTGCCGCCCTTGAGAATGGCTGGCCAGGTAGCTGTTGCCGGCCAGACAAAGCTTGGCGCGCTCGGTTGTTTTGGAAAATCGTTGCTGGCGGCGAGAGGAGGGCGAGCCATCATCGTTAAGAAAAATCGCATCATCGTAGTCAAAAACGATGTTGCCATTGACTGCATGCAAAAGTGCAAGGGTAATGGGGTCAAACAGCCTTCTTTGGATGACCACAATATCGGCCTGTGCGCTCTTCTTCACTAGCCCGATTCGGCTTTCCGTGGCCGGATGATAAGCTAGTGACCAGCCACGATCTTGCAGATAATGCCAGTACTGAAAAATCCGATAACGGGTCGAAGCCGCATCCCGGCGTTTTGAAATAAACAGGATGCTGCCTTTGCTCATGCGGGTTTACGGCCGATGGCGATAATTTGTTTGGCGAAATCCAAGCCTAGAATTCTGAACAGCGGCTGAAACACAAAGCGGCGCGCGAGTTTTTTCAGTAGCGAATCCTGGTACAGCCGATAAATGGCATGCAGCTCGAAACCGGTCAGTTGCACCACGGCGCCCAGCTCGTCGTAGCACCACGGGGTAATATGCGTGGCGTCGCGCAGATATTCTGGTGGATGAAACGTGTTCGGGGTGGTTACGAATAGCAGCCCATTGGGTTTCAGGTGGCGGTACGCCGTGGTGAGCATTTGCGATGCTAGTTTGGGCGAAACGTGTTCAATGACCTCAAACATGCACACGGCATCGTAGCTGCCGCTGATGTCCTCCAGGCGATGAAAATCGTGGGCGTGGGTCCGATCTATATCAAAGCTTTTGTAGCTGATGCCCGCCTTGCGCTTGCTGATCAAATCGTAAAAATTCCTGCTGCCGGCGCCCAACTCGAGAATGGAATCGATGTCGGTCAGGTGTTCGGTCACCAACTGGTGGTGACGTTTCCTGATGGGAAGCGTCCAAATGCCGGGGTAGCGCTTCTGGGTCGCGCGGCGGCACTGGTAGAGTTTGCTCCAGTCCAGTGGTTGCGTCGGGGTTTCATCTTTCATTGCGTTTGCTTGTGGCAGGTCGACCGCGCTCGGAGCGCGTGTGAAAAAGGGTTTTGTTATAGTGGCTTATCATAAAGGGGATCGGGACTGGGATACAGCCGTAAATAGCGGTGCCGGTGAACACCGGCCCTTAATCTTGCTCACAATTTGAGCAAAAATACGCTGGCCAGGATAGCGAGCGTGATTGCGGCATGTATAATGGCCGCCCGCACCCCCCGACGGTTTAGGATAGTCGCCGATGCCCTCAACGGTTCTTCAGCTCAACAAAATCTACAAATCCAATGCGCCGCTGATTAACCATATGGTAAAAGCCGACAGCAGTGAATGTCGGACCATTGCCTGTTATATGTCCGGGGTATCCGATGGTAACAATCAAATGGAAGCGCGAGCGGCCAAAACCATCTATTGTGAGTTGCCGAAAAACAACGTCAAATGGACCAACCCGCACGTCGTAAAGCACATTGCCCGCATTATTGATGAGAATCAAGTTGATCTGGTGGTATGCCAATTTAGGCGCAGTATTCCCATTGGCGTAATCGCCGCGTTGCTCTCCCGGCGAAAGCCCAAGGCCATCGGAGTTTTGCATGGCATTGTGGGCGGCAAGGTGGGGTACGGGCGTAAGCTCGTCAACTATTTGGCTTTCAAGGGACTGGTCAAGATCGTATCGGTTTCGCATGCCGGGGTGGCGGATATTCTGGAAATGAATATCGGGCTTGAGTCTGATAAGGTCGTGGCCATTCCCAATGGATTGGATTGCAGCCCCTTCCTCGCCGATTCACGGGTCAGCCGGCACGACCTGTTTCCTGAATTCCTGGACGATGCCTTTGTTTTTGCCATGGTAGGCCGACTGGCGCCAGTGAAAAACCACGTGGCGGTGCTGCGCGCCTTTGCCGGGATAAAGAGCGACTTTCCACAAGCCAGATTGGTCATTGTCGGGCAGGGTCCCTCGCGTGAGCGTCTCGAAAACACAGTCAAAGAGCTGGGACTGGAGGGCTGGGTCCGGTTCATGGGCTATCGTAAGGATATACCGGATATATTGAAAAACGTGAACGCCTACTTGATGCCCTCGCTGCGGGAAGGTTTTGGTCTGGCCTTGGCGGAAGCCATGGTCTCGGGCCTGCCGGTCATCACTTCCAGGCTGGGCGGCATGCTGGAGCTGGTTCCCGATCAAGAGCACGGTTTCCTGGTGGAGCCCGGTTCTATAAACTCCATAGCCGAAGCGATGGTCAAAGTCCTGCAAAACCATCCACACAAAAATTCCAGTATCGGCGAAAATGCCCGACGACGCGTACTGGAAAACTTTACCGCCGATCGAATGGCGAATGACTACGAAGCGCTGTACCGCGACATCTTGGCAGTGCGTTGAACCCCGCAATCCATATAAGATGAATTAGTGGCAAAATCAAGCAAACATTCCCGCGATCAGCTTGGCCAGTGGCGCATATACTTGCGCTTGCTGGCTTATCTGCGGCCACATTGGTTCATGTTTTCACTCAACGTGCTGGGCTTCTTTATCTATGCCTCTACCCAGCCCATGCTCGCCAAGCTCACCGAGTTTTTGATCGCCGCGCTTGAAGACCGCAAGGCTACCGAAGAGGTGGCCGAGCCGGAGCGCATTGGCCCCTTCGCCGATCTCGTGGATCGATTTACACCGGACTGGAATTGGTTGGCCTCTTTCAGCGAGGACCTGCTTCTGGTTCCCTTCCTGGTTATTGTGATTTATCTGCTGCGAGGTATCGGACTGTTCGTCGGCAATTATGCAATTGCCGTGGTCGCGGAAAACATAGTCCACACCTTGAGAACCCAGGTATTCAATACACTGACCCAGCTTCCCAGTAGCTATTTTGATCAGCACAGTTCCGGGCATTTAATATCCAAGATCACTTATAACGTTGCCCAGGTTACGATTGCCGCAACGGAAGCGCTAAAGATCATCTTGCGCGAAGGTTTTACCGTCATTCTGGTAATGGGTTATTTGTTCTACACCAATTGGCAGTTGACCATGATATTCGTTGCCATCGCGCCAATTATTGCGCTTTTTGTGGCGGCTGCTGGTAAGAGGCTGCGCCGGATCAGTGGCAAGTTGCAAACCGCCATGGGCGCGATTACCAGTATATCCTCGGAAATGATTGGCGGGTATCGGGTGATGCGTAGTTTCGGTGGCGAAGAATACGAACAACGGCGCTTTGCCAATGCCAGCCGCTACACTTATAAACAAAACGTGAAAATGGTATTTACCGCCAACTTGGCTACCTCGATCAACCAGTTCGTTGTGGCGCTGGCGCTGGGGGCGCTAATGTTGATTGCGCTTAACTTTATCGGCACCGACGGGGCTGCGCCGCTGGTCGGCTACATGGTGGCGGTTGGTTTGTTGCCCAAGGCCATGCGCCAATTGAGCGACGTCTACGGCAAAATCCAGAAAGGTCTGGTTGCCGCGCACAGTGTGTTCGATCAAATCGATCAACAGCCAGAACTGGACGAGGGTACTTACGAGGCGGAACGGGTAAGCGGAAAAGTCGAATTCAGAAGCCTTGGTTTCACCTATCCCGGTTCCGACGAGCCAGCACTTCGCGAGGTGAACTTTCAAGTAGCGCCTGGCAAAACCATCGCTTTGGTGGGTAAGTCCGGCAGTGGCAAGTCGACCTTGGTTAGCTTGATTCCACGCTATTACGATTATGCCGTGGGTGATGAAAACACAGGAGCGATATTGTTGGATGATAAGGAAATCCGCGATTACACGCTCGCCAGCTTGCGCAAGCAAATTGCGCTGGTCACTCAAGATGTTGTCCTGTTTAACGACAACGTATACAACAACATTGCCTATGGCGACCTTGCCAGGAAAAGTGAAGCCGAGGTGATTGAGGCGGCTCGCAACGCACATGCCCTGGAATTTATCGAGCGCTTACCGGATGGATTCAATACCCAAATTGGCGAAGATGGCACCCGTTTGTCCGGCGGACAGCGGCAGCGATTGTCAATAGCCCGTGCCTTCCTGAAAGATGCGCCGGTACTGATACTCGATGAAGCGACCTCGGCCCTGGACAGTGAATCGGAAAACCTGATTCAGGACGCGCTGGAAAAGGTCATTAAAAACCGCACCACCTTTGTTATTGCCCATCGCTTGTCGACAGTGGAAAACGCCGACAAGATCGCGGTCATGAGCGGTGGTCGCATCGTGGAATACGGTTCCCACCGCGAGCTATTGGCAAAAAACGGCGAATACGCCAAACTGCACTCCAGCCAGTTCAAGGACGACGAGCTTCCCTCTTCCGGCAATGCCGAAACGAGCTAGCCTTTTCTAGAGACTAGAGACTAGAGACTAGAGACGAATGGCACTTACGTAAGCGATTTTGTGGGGCGTTTACCCCGGTTACGGTCTTGGGAGCACCTTTTCGCGACGCGCCGTTAACCCTTCCCTGGGGGCTCGGATGCAGCATCCCTGCTGCATACGGTCTCGAAAAGGCGCTCCCAA
>JBBDIU010000065.1:0-5047 GCA_040880205.1 Cellvibrionaceae bacterium | reverse complement strand
CACAGCGTAGCGCACCACGGATTCCGCCGCCGGAACCTGCCGCGCCACGCGTTGGAAATCGAGAATGTCCTGGCCGGTTAAAGGGTGAGTAAATTCCACCTCATGTGTCTGGGTGGTATTGGTCACCACTTGCATCTCGTCATTTTCCGGCAAATAGTCAATCATCAGCTTGAACATGAACCGGTCCAGCTGCGCTTCGGGCAAAGGATAAGTCCCCTCCAGCTCAATGGGGTTTTGTGTGGCCAGCACAAAAAAGGGCTTTGCCATGGGATGGGTCACACCGGCGGCGGTAACTTGCTTCTCTTCCATGGCTTCCAGCAGCGCCGACTGGGTTTTCGGGGGCGTACGGTTGATCTCGTCGGCCAACAGGATGTTGGTAAAAATGGGGCCTTTGACGAATTTCATACTACGCAGGCCCTGGTCCTCCTGGACGATTTCCGTGCCCACCACATCGGCCGGCATCAGGTCCGGAGTAAATTGAATACGGCTGAAGTCCAGCTTCAAAACGTCCGCCACGGTCTTGATCAACAGTGTTTTAGCCAAGCCCGGCACGCCGGAAATCAGGCAATGGCCACCAGCGAACAGCGCAATCAGCAATTCGTCCACCACGGACCTCTGCCCAATGATGACTTTGCCCAACTCCGACAACATCTGCTCACGACCCTCTTTCATCCGATTGACCAGTGTCAGATGATCGTCGCTGATTTTTTCCTCAGCGCCAAAGTTTGGCTTGTTCATATCAGACATAGTCCCGCTCTCCACCATTGTTTTGTATTCCGCGTGTATTCATTTTCTCGCTTTTCCAATCGTCTCACCAGTTCTTCGCATTGCGCCTAGACCGACACAACTGTGCGATTCACCTTTCACTATTCACCATTCACTCGTCACTTCACATTTCACATTTCACAGATCAATGACTCAACGAATAAATGACGTAGTTAATGCCAATCTTGTAAGCCTCATTCACATATTTCGTAGGATAGGGTTCGTAAAAGGTATGCTCCCAGCCATCCCCCAAGTCGGTGTTGAAGTTGGCGACTAACATGATCCGACCATCGTCGTCGAAGATTGCATGCACCGAGGGCGGAAAATCCGGGTCGTCAAGGTAAAAGCCCCCGTTATAGTTCCAGGTAACCGAACGTCCCGGAACTTGGACAATTTCCTTAACGTCGAAGAAAGTGCGGAAAATCGGGTGGCTAACGTCGAGCTTCTCCAGGTCGCGATCGGGAAATATTTTAACAAGCTCTATCAAAAAGTCCTGCCAGTGCCGCTCCCCCCAGAAATCATCCACCATTACGAATCCGCCGCGCAACATGAATTCGCGCAAAGCTCCCGCTTCCTCCGGGGAAAAGTTGGGACCACTGCTCGACACATTGATGGGAATACGCTTCATGTTGATATACAGGAACGTATGCTCAAATAATTCCGAGTCGGTGAGATCGATTGCCTTATAGCCGTGACTGTGGGCATCCAGGCTAGTGTAACGTTGTACACCGCGCAAAAAATTGCGATCCGAATCGTCATAATCGGTTTCCCACCAGCCGCGCCCGGGGCCCGCTCCGCGACCACCGTAATTGGTGTACTTGCCGCGCACAAAGATAAACTCGGGCTCTCCCGGACGATCATCTTTCGGATATTCCTCGCGTTCTATAAACGGTTCACCGCGAAACTGGGCGCTTGCCATCGGACTCGTGAAGGCAAGCGCAAGTAATGCCAGTGCAAGACCACTAGAGCCAAGCAAGCGGTACATCACTGAATGCAAAACGTGCGGCGTCATTGTTCCAGCGCCTCCAACAAAACTTTTTGTGCGGGCTGGTAGGTGGGTGCAATTTCCAAAGCCAGCAGGCTGTTCCGTTTCGCCGCCTGCTGTTGGCCATCGCGCAGGTAGGCTTCGGCGAGACGGGTATGGGAATCCACCGGGTCGGTTTTATCCAATTGAGTAATGATTTCGTACTCACGGATACTCACAGAATAATTGCGCTGCCGATCGGCCAAACTAGCGAACTCTCGGTGGACTGGCAATTGATAGGGATCAACTGCAATGGCGCGCTGTAAATAATATTCGGCTTTTTGGTGATCTTCCTCCTCCATTGCTCTTCTAGCCAACAGAAGTGATGATTCGAAATCGTGTTGATGATACTGAACCATGTATTCCATTTCCTTCCAGTATTTTTCCTCGTCATTCTGAGCTTGGTATAACTGCGTGAGCACTCGCGACGGACTGGGATAACCGGTATAGCGCGGCAGTATTTCCTTCGCAATGTTCAGATGCCGCTCCGCTACCAGGTAATCCTTTTCCTTGAACAGCACAATGCCCAGTTGCAGGTGGGCCTGAAAGTCGCGCGGTTCCTTTCGAATGCGCTCTCGCATGTGGGCTTTGATGGAATCGTTATTGTACAGCTCCGCCAACATCGCCGAGGGATTGTTGCGAACGCCATGCCCATGGCCGACGCCTTCATCGGCATTGTCCTCGGTGTGTACATAAACATCGGTTTTGGCGACCCGGTTTTCTATCCAGGCGGAAAAGGCCTGATTGAATTCGCGGGTGCTTTGTTCAAATACGTCGGTAATAATTTTTTCGGCTGGGTCATGGCTGCCGTACGCATTGATTAGCTCTCTCAATCCCTCGAAGCCATGCTCCGCAACAATGTATTCCACCACCAAATAGGATTGCAGGTAGGCCAGATTGAGGTCGTCGTCGGAACGCGATTGCAGGAAGGCATCGTCCATTCGTTCAACCGGCAAAACTCTACCTTCATTGAGTGCCCGAACTACATCCAGATCCTGGTGCCGGCCCCATTCCTTGCGGCCCTGAAACTCTTCGTAAACGGAAATACCCTCGGACAACCAGCGCGGAATACGATTTTGAGTCATCTGCAACGTAATCACGTGGACAAACTCGTGCCAGACGATTTCCTGCCAGTTGGCCGTTAAGGTGTCGGGCGAGATCAAGGTAATCAGTTTACCGAAGCAAATACCCACCAGTGGGCCGAGGTTAGGAAGGCCCACCGACCGCACCGCGAAATCCTCTCGGTTTTTGAAGACTTCGACTAACACCGGACTCTCCGGTGTAAAGCCATATTTGTCCACCATGCTATCCCAAGCTTCCTCAAGCAAAGGCTCCATATAGGGCCAAAGCACGAGCGCATCCTCCGGGCTCATTTTCACTTTGAAGTGCTCGCTGTTCAGCGTGACGTAGTCGTCAAGGGTATCGAACACTTTCAGGATGTTTGAGGTCCAGACATTATAAGGATCCTGGTCAAAGGCAGTTTCCAAGTGCTCACGACCCTCCTCTTCCTCGCCGAGCCTGGCCAAGTTGGTACCCAACACGGTATAAGCTTGCCAATAATCGGGCTGGACTTCGATGGCCTTGCGCGCAAAGGCCACTGCCTCGGTGAATCGATAATCGTGGGCGAACATGTCGGCGATGGTTGTGTAGAACTCGCCACTGTTGGGCCGAATGGCTTCCGCTTGTTCATGCCAGTCCTGATACTCGGCCTCTCTGTCCAGCAGCTTGGCAATGCCCGCCAAGGGTGTAATGACGTCAAGCGATTCCTCGTTGGTCGGCAATGCGGCATTCAAGTAGCTTTTTGCCTCGTCGAATTTGTTCTGCTCGAGTGCGAGCTCCGCATAGGCGATAAATGCCGCCGCGGACTTGGGGTTGGTATACAAAGCCTGTTCCAGGGTCTTCTTGTCACGACTGACCTTGGCATAACCAACAATTGCCGGCACATGATTGGGATTAAAATCCAGAACCTGGCGATAGGATTGCACAGCTTCCGCATTGTTGAATTTCTCCGCGAACAAGTCACCCCACCACACTTGAGCTTCCATATTGTAGCGATCCATGCGGGTCGCTTCGCGAAACAGATTGTTGGCCTGCTGGTAATTTCCCAGCAGCCAGTAGGCGCGAGCGGCAAGGGCGACATCCTGGGAACTGAAGTCGCTGCGGGAAGAGTAATCGGCAACCGCCGCTGACAAATACGCGTTGGCGTCGTCCCAGCGACCGCGATACTGAAGGAACTCTCCGTATTTAACCAAGCCCCGCAATGGCGCACCGCGTTGATCAATCACGGTCGCCAGTATCTCCAACGCTTCATCGGAGCGACCGGTGGCAAATAATACTTCAGCCAACTGGATCGCGACCCTGGAAGTATCGCTCAATTCCGCCAGCGCCTCGCGACACAAGGTGATAGCCCGGTCGTATTCGCCGATCATCGCGTAGCTGCGGCTGGCTCCAATCACGGCGGGTATCCGGTCGTTGCCATCAATAGCTTCGTAGGTTTCCGCCGCACGGTCAAACTGCCCCTGGCGATAAAACTGATCCGCCTGCGCAAGCGTGGCGCCGTGCCCCTGAAAGGCGGTCAGCAATAGCGCTGCGGCCAGCAGAGTGGACAGAAGCTTGGTGCTACTCAGTTGTCGGTAAACCATCAAATTCTCTCGTGATTTTTGCCAGTTCAATTAAAAGCGGTTCTAGCCGTGCCCAGTATTCCGATTCCGTCAGAGACGCTTTATTCGCGCGCAACAGAAAGATATCCCTTTCCAGGCTACTCATTTGAGTACGCAACCTGGCCGCCTCCGGAGACAGGTTGGTAGCACCGGCGCCGCTAACGTCGAAATAGGCTATTTCGGCCAGACGCCCGTCGCCCCGACCGTCCGGGTTGGGACTGAATACACCGTCGCCGTTATCATCCAGGGTGGCATGCTCGGTAGCCAACATTCCCTGATTTTTGAAATAGCTATCGACCCGCGCCTTGGCGTAATTGAAAGCTTCCAAAACCGATACCCGCCTGTTTTTGTCGCGATCAGCGGCATGCCCCTTCAGCGCTTCAACGAAATAGCGAGGGAAAACGGTGTCGTATTTTTCCGCGCGCGAGCGGGTTGCCGACACAATTACCCGCCCGTTGCCGGACAAGGATTGGCTAAAATCGTGACTGGCGCTGGTGGTGTTTACCGCGATGATATTTTGAGTGTTAATGGAATTCAATAAAGCGCCGAACTCGGCGCCGGCCAGGTTTACACCGGTGTATGCGAGCTGCCCGTACGC
>JBBDIU010000064.1:0-32209 GCA_040880205.1 Cellvibrionaceae bacterium | reverse complement strand
GGAGGCGGTAATCAACTCCATGACGCCCGCCGAACGCAGCAATCCCGAGTTACTCAACGGTTCACGCAAACGACGCATCACCCGGGGTTCCGGCACCGACATTCAAGATCTCAACCGCCTGCTCAAACAGCACAAGCAAATGGCAAAAATGATGAAAAAAATGAAGGGTGGCGGCATGAACAAAATGATGCGCGGCCTGGAGGGCATGATGGGGGGCGGCGGAGGCGGCGGCCTGCCGCCCGGTTTTGGCCGCTGAGCGGCCAAAACCTTCAATGAACAATGATCAATTAACAGTGATCAAAACCCCTGGACCCCATATATGACCGGATCTAAACTTTTGTTCCCTGTTCCCTGTTCCCTGATTTAGTCCATTGTTCATTGTCGCCGCTTCCCGTACAATATCGCGCCTTCTCGGACAGGGTCGGTGTCACGGTTTATTGAGCATAGGGAAGGCCCAACCGCGTGGAACCACTGACTACCACGCGAGACGAGACCAAACCAGACGAGACAAGGGTAAGTAACACAAATTCAGCACAGGGTAGATTATCCATGGTCACAATTCGTTTAGCTCGTGGCGGTTCCAAGAAACGTCCGTTTTACCACCTGACTGTTGCCGACAGCCGCCGTAGTCGTGACGGCCGCTACATTGAGCGGGTCGGCTTCTACAATCCAATCGCGCGCGGCAGCCAGGAAGCGCTTCGCATTGATCGCGAGCGCGTCGACTACTGGCTCAGCCAGGGGGCACAGGTATCGGAGCGAGTAGCCAAGTTGCTCAAAGTGCACCAGGAGCAGCAAACCGCGCAGCAGCAAGAGCAGTCGGCCGCGTAAACGAAATCGTCACGGCGGCGCAATGGCGGAGCAGCCCCAACTTATCACGGTCGGGCGAATTGGCGCCGTTTACGGCGTGCGCGGCTGGGTACGGGTCCAGTCCTTTACCTCGCCGCCGGAAAAAATTTTTGACTATCAGCCCTGGTGGCTGAAGACGCCAGCAGGCATCGAGCTGGTTGAGGTGCGGGCCAGCAACACCCATGGCAAGAGCCTGGTGGTGCAGTTGGCGGGTGTGGATGACCGCGAGCGGGCAAAGCATTACGCCCGGCTGGAAATAGCGGTAGACGTGGCGCTGCTTCCGGCACTGGAAAGCGGTGAATACTATTGGCACCAGCTCCAGGGCCTACGCGTTACCGCTGAGCACGGTGGGACGCGGCATAAGCTCGGGCGTGTGGTCCGGCTTATGGAAACAGGGGCTAACGATGTACTGGTGGTCCGCGGAGACCACGATAGCCTTGATGAACGCGAGCGGCTGATTCCCTACCTGCCGGAACACACCATACGCCGCGTCGATCTCGCCGGGGGCGAGATACTGGTGGACTGGGATCCCGAGTTTTAGCAGCATCGTGGCTGATGTTCTATCCGGGCTAGGTCCAGGGGAGACGCCATGCGAATTGCCATTGTCAGTCTCTTTCCGGAAATGTTTAGCGCGATTAGTGATTACGGCATCACCGGTCGGTCCGTCAAACAGGGCTTGCTGACGCTGAAGCTGTTTAACCCGCGGGATTTTACCCGCGATCGCCACGCCACGGTGGATGACCGTCCCTACGGAGGTGGGCCGGGCATGGTGATGATGGTCGAGCCCTTGCGCGCCGCCATTCAGGCCGCCAAGGAGTGGATTGGGTCGGAGGACGAAAGCGAAGACGGTGCTCCGGTGGTGTATCTATCGCCTCAGGGGCAGCCCTTGCAACAGGCCACGGCAGCCGAATTCTCCCGGCGTGCCGATTTGGTGTTGGTGGCGGGCCGCTACGAAGGCGTCGATGAGCGGCTTATCACGCTCATGGTGGATGTGGAATTGTCCATCGGCGACTACGTCCTGAGTGGTGGTGAATTGCCCGCCATGGTGCTGATCGACGCCATGGTCCGTTTGCTACCCGGCGCCCTGGGCGACGCCCAGTCGGCGGAGCAGGATTCTTTTGCGGATGGCTTGCTGGACTATCCGCATTACACGCGGCCCGAGGATTACCAGGGTCGGAAGGTGCCGAGGGTGCTACTGTCCGGCAATCATGAGCAGATTCGGCGCTGGCGTCTGAAACAGGCGCTTGGCAGAACATGGCAAAGGCGGCCGGATTTGTTGGCCAGCCGAAACCCGTCGGGTGAGGAGCAGCGTTTGCTCAAGGAATTCAAAGGGGAATTGGGCGAACCAACTGTTGCGCTCGATTGTTCCCCGGAACAGAAAGATCGCGAATAGGCAGCCATCCTCGGCGCACGCAGCCGGGGAGGGTCACAACATCGAAAGGAGTTACCTCATGTCCACCAACAAAATTATTCAGGCGCTGGAAGCCGAGCAAATCAAAACGGATATTCCCGAGTTCAGCCCCGGCGATACCGTTGTGGTACAGGTCAAGGTCATTGAGGGCAACCGCGAGCGGCTGCAGGCCTTTGAAGGCGTGGTTATCGGCAAGCGTAACCGCGGCTTGAATTCAGCCTTTACTGTGCGCAAGGTTTCCCACGGCGTGGGGGTGGAGCGCACCTTCCAGACTCACAGCCCGATGATTGACAGCGTCGAGGTGAAGCGCCGCGGCGATGTTCGCCAGGCCAAGCTTTACTATCTGCGCGAGCTGACAGGTAAAGCGGCACGTATCAAAGAAAAGTTGAGTTAGTCAGCCCTCGGATGGGCGCCACGTACCCCACTACCGCACAGAGAAGTGCCTTTCAGCCGTTGCGCGCCGGCTGGCGCGCAATTCATCCTAGCCTGGCGCCCTTCCGTGCGCCAATCAATGAATATTTGCCCAATTTCCGACAAAATTGCTGGCTGTTGCGCGCGACTGGCCGGATACGCTGAGTAGCAACCGCGTATCGCCGAGCCGGGAATGGCGCTATTGAACTTTGTTGATTTTGGCGCTAATGTGAACTGGTTAACAATTACTCAATAAATGCGCAAGGGCCCGAAACGGTCGTCTGGCCGGCGCCGGTGCAATTGTGTGAAGTGCTGGCTGGCATTGGTAGGCACTAGTGAGAATTACCCGCTGTTTGTGTTGGTAAAGCATGTCTGCAAGGTGGACTAATTAGTATTGCAGCATAAATGTGCCTCAGCCGAATACCACTTTGTCATTTGTAAAGCTATTCTTTGGATAATCATTGCGGGTCACTTGGGGTTGGCGCAAGCATGTCAGTCAAAAAGGAACAAATTGCGGTTGGGGAGCTGGCTGTCGGCATGTACGTCAGTGAACTGGACCGGCCCTGGTTGGAAACGCCCTTTTTGATGCAGGGTTTTCTGATTGAAAGTGACGACGACATCAAAGCGCTGACCGAACACTGCAAGTTTGTGTTCGTGGATCGGCAGCTATCCCGCGATGTCCAGTTCCATAAGCCTGACGCGGTAGTTGCTGAATTTACTCCCAAGAAAACGATTCCGAAGAAAGAACCACCCCGACAAAATACCCGCGAACAGAAGGTCGTCAAGCTGCTGGGTAACCGCATCCGCCAGCCATATCGAGACACGGTGCATTGGCGCTCGGAGATGACCGCCGCAAAGCGCGCGGTAACCGGATTGACCGAGGAGATCAAAAATCTGTTCGACGGCTTGCGCCAGGGCAGCGGCCTTAATTTCTCCAAAATCAAACAGGCGGTCGGCCCCCTGGTAAGCAGCATTGAGCGCAACCCGGACGCTTGTATCTGGCTGGCGCGACTAAAAAACCAGGATTCCTACATCTACAAGCATTCCGTGGCGAGCTCCATCTGGGCCGTGGCCCTGGGGCGTGAATTGGGGCTGCCGCCACAGGACTTGAAAAGTCTCGGCCTAGGGGCTTTGTTGTTGGACATTGGCAAGTTAAAACTCCCCACTGATTTATTGCACAAGACCGAGGCACTGACCGATAACGAATTTCAATTGATCCGCTCCCACGTGAATTACAGCCTGGCGGCCCTGGAACAGTCCAAGCTGCTCAACAGGGATATCTGGGATATGGTGGCCTGCCACCACGAGCGATATGACGGCACTGGCTATCCGCGCGGCTTGAAAAATGATGAGATCCCGCTGTTTGGCCACATTGCGGGCATTGTCGACAGCTATGACGCGATGACCAGCGAGCGCCCCTACGGTAAAGCGGTGTCACCTTCCTCAGCCATTAAGCAGCTGTATCAAGCCCGGGACAAACACTTCGACGCCGTTCTGGTTGAGGAATTTATCCAAGCGGTGGGCCTCTATCCGGCTGGCACCCTGGTATTGTTGTCATCCGGAGAAGTTGCCATTGTGTTGGCGGAAGGTCGGACTCGGCGCTTGAAGCCGCAGATTCTGCTACTGCTGGACCAGAACAAGCAAGCCCTGCCCGATTTGAAAATAGTAAACATGCTTGATGCAAGCTGCGCCAGCACTGGTGCTCCACTGGAAATTGTGCAAAGTCTCGAGCCGGGCTCCTATGGCGTCGACCCCGAAAGAATTGTCTTCCAACCGGCGCTTTAAGGCTTATTTGTGGCCCTGCTTCGCGTGCCCAACTTTGACCGCCAGGGTTTATTCCAATCCCTGAATAAACTACTGGGACAGGCAAAAACGGAAGCACCGGACAATTTGCAGCCGCTGCTGGGCATGATCATGGTGGATATAAAAAATTTCACCAGTATCAACCGCGTTTACGATTTCAAACACGGCGATTTGCTCCTTTATTTTGTTTTTCAGCGCTTGGCCGAATACACCGCAAGCAAAGACTGTGTGTTTCGCGTGGGCAGCGACGAATTCGCGGTGATTGTGCCGCAGCTGGAAAGTAGCGGGCGGATTGTTCTCGAAGCGAACAATCTGCTGGATACATTGCGTCAACCATATGAGTGGCAGGGACAGGAAATAAGTGTTGATGTCAGCCTGGGCTGCATTGCCATGTCCGCGGTGGGAACCACCGCGGAGCGCTTGCTAAGCAGCGCGGAACATATGCTGCAGCGAGCCAAACTGGAGAATCACAGCATTTGCTTCGGCACCGATTCGGAGGCCGAGCGCGACGATTCCACCTGGCTTCTGGAGCAGGACCTGCTGCGCGCGATGCACAACAATGAATTGGACATGGTCTTTCAACCGAAGATGGACCTGCAGTCGGGTACTCCCACCCACGCGGAAGCGTTGCTGCGCTGGGAGCATCCTGAGCGAGGCTACATCTCACCGGACTTTTTGGTTGAAATGGTGGCGCGGCTGAACCGCGAATTCGAGCTGACCAAATGGGTCTTGCACACCGCCTTGCGCCGGATCAAACAGTGGCCGGATCGCTGGGGGCTGAACGGGGTGGCCGTGAATATTCCCGCCAATATCGTCCAACATGCGGATTTTTGCCAGTTGGTGGACGATTCCCTACATATCTGGCAAGTGCAGCCGAGGCAGCTTACGCTTGAGATTACCGAAAACGCCATAATGGAAAACCAGCAGGCGAGCTTCAGCAATCTTGATTATCTAAAAGGGCGTGGTGTGAAGATTTCAATTGATGACTTCGGCACTGGCTACTCCTCTCTTCAGTATTTCAAAACCATTCCTGCCACTGAATTAAAGATTGATCAGTCGTTCGTGCTTAATATGGCCGACAACAATGACGATCGCAATATCGCTGAGTCCATCATCCAGTTGGCTCACCGCTTCGGCTTGAAAGTGGTTGCCGAAGGCGTGGAGGACGGAGAAGTCCTACGAGAACTCAAGGACTTGGGGTGTGATTATGCCCAAGGCTATTTTATTTCCCGTCCCCTGTCGCACGAGAGGTATTGCGAGTGGCTGGCGGGGTATCAGGTGAACAGGGAACAGGGAACAGGGAACAGGGAACAGGGAACAATGAACAATGAACAATGAATAGGGAACAATGGTCGAGCGACTGCCGACTCCCCACTCCCCACTCCCCATGCTAAAGTGAGGCAATGAGCTATTCGGGCGATCTTGAATTGATTGAGCGCTATCTCGATGCCATGTGGATGGAGAAGGGGTTAAGTAATAACACCCTGGAATCCTACCGGCGGGATATGACTCAGTTCGCCGAGTGGTTGGCCAAACAGCAGTTGGTGTTGAAGCAAGTTACCGCCGAAAATCTTCATGGACACCTGGCGGACCGCTTGAGGCAAGGCTTGTCGGCGCGCTCCACGGCACGCTTCCTGTCGTGTGTGCGCGGATTTTACCGTTACCTGATTCGGGAAAATGAGCTCGAAGCCGATCCTACCGCGCATATTCAGAATCCAAAGCTGGGCAAGCCACTGCCGAAGAGTCTGACGGAAGAGGACATCGAAGCGCTGTTGTCCGCCCCCTTGGTCGACGACCCAATCGGTCTACGCGATAAAACCATGCTTGAAGTGCTTTATGCATGTGGTTTGCGCGTGTCTGAATTGGTCGGACTCACACTGGCGCAAGTGAATCTTCGGCAGGGCGTCGTCCGGGTATTCGGCAAGGGCAGCAAGGAGCGCCTGGTTCCCTTGGGGGAGGAGGCGGCCGACTGGTTGCGTCGCTATGTGCACGAAGCGCGACCGCTGTTGATCAAAGGAGCGGTAAGCGAGGTTCTTTTTCCCAGCACCCGCGGAGTGACCATGACGCGGCAGACGTTTTGGCACCGGATTAAATACTGGGCCAAGGTCGCGGGCATCAGCAAGGCGCTTTCGCCGCATACCTTGCGCCATGCCTTCGCGACTCATTTATTGAATCACGGTGCCGACCTGCGGGTTGTACAATTATTATTGGGCCACAGCGATCTTTCGACCACCCAGATATATACTCACGTGGCGAGTAGCCGCCTGAAGAGCTTGCACGCGGCCCACCATCCGCGCGGCTAATTGCGCGACAGAGAGAGCTGCTGGCCGTCGGGGAGGCGGAACCCTTGGGGTAATTACCCCTCCAAGGCGGGGTGTTCCGTCGTCAGCCATGGGTTACTATAGCTAGTGATTGCTATAGTCATGGATACTACAGCCACAGACATGATTACTATAGCCGCGGGCTACTGTGGTAGCCTCAATATCGGGGCGGCCAGTCGGCCACCCTCTTTTTTGTAACATGAAGGAGATCATGTGGATATCGTTTTTAGAACCGCTAGAACCTGGTTGCGCCCCTTGGTTTTTCTGGCGGTAATGCCCGCGTTCGCGACCGAACCGTCTCCCGAAGTCGCCGAGCGCATCCTGGACAACCTTAAGCAGGCACGCGGTGACTTTGAGTATTCCGCGGTAATGTCTTCGCCTATCGAGGGCCTGTACGAAGTCCGGGTAATCGGCGGCCCCACGCTCTACGTGACGGAGGACAGCCAGTACTTCGTCGCGGGTGAATTGTTCAACATTCAGCCCGGGCGTTTTGTCAACATTCAGGAGCAGGGTCGTTCCAAGGAGCGCGCTGAATTGTTGGCCACCATTGATAAGAAGGATCAGATTGTTTTCTCTCCCGCGGGTAAGACCAAAGCCTATGTCAACGTATTTACCGACGTGGACTGTGGCTATTGTCAGAAGCTGCACCAGGAGATTGATCAGATAAACGCCCTGGGCATCGAAGTGCGCTACCTGGCCTATCCGCGCGCGGGGGTCAAATCGCCCGCAGGCGACAAACTCGCCACCGCCTGGTGTGCGGAAGATCCACCAGCCACCCTCACCAAGCTCAAAAATCGCGAATCGATTCCCATCGCGGTTTGTGACAACAATCCGGTCGCCGAGCATTATGAACTGGGCGGCAGGGTGGGCGTCAGCGGTACCCCCAATATGGTCACCGCCACCGGTGAAATCATTGGCGGTTATCTTCCGGCCGAACAACTTGCCGAACGTCTGGGCATCGAATAAGACTCGCTTACACGATACTGAATTCTCCCGTCCGACTGAGCCTGAAGGGCTCGGTCTTTGCTGTCCTCCGTCTTCTGTCTTCCGTCTTCAGACGCATTGACAGCCATTGCGGCTTGCCAGTATGGTTGCCGTCTTTTGGCGGGGCCAAACGCCTCCGCAAGCCGCTCGGATGATGCATGTATCCCCGGGGCTTTGACTTAAGCCTTCCATAATACCAATCGAAATTTCAGGAGTCGGGTTTGAAGACCGTTAATGTGGGCATATGCGGGCTGGGTACTGTCGGCAGTGGTACCTGTAATGTGTTGCAGCGCAACCAGCGCGAAGTGCAAGCCAGTGCGCGCTGTGATGTAAAAATCGTGCACGTGGGCGCACGTCGCGACAACGCGGCCTGCAATTTGGAGGGTATACAGGTCAGTCGCGATATCTTCGAAGTCGTCAAGAACCCCGAAGTCAACATTGTGGTGGAACTGATCGGTGGAACCACCGTGGCCAAGGATCTGATCTTGCAGGCTATTGAGCTTGGTAAGCATGTGGTAACCGCCAACAAGGCCCTGATTGCCGAGCACGGCAACGAGATATTTGCCGCGGCGGAACAGCGCAACGTGTGTGTTGCCTTCGAGGGTGCGGTGGCCGGCGGTATTCCCATTATCAAGGTGTTGCGCGAGAGCCTCGCCGCCAATCGCATCCAGTGGCTGGCGGGCATTATCAACGGCACCGGCAATTTTATTCTGACCGAGATGGCACAAAAGGGCCGCGCTTTCGACGAAGTACTGGCCCAGGCCCAGGAATTGGGCTACGCGGAGGCTGACCCCACCTTTGATATTGAGGGTATTGACGCGGCGCACAAGCTGGGAATCCTGGCTTCGATTGCTTTTGGCATGCCCCTGCGTTTCGATCGCATCTATACCGAAGGTATCTCCAAGATTGAACCACAGGATCTGGCCTACGCCAAGGAATTGGGCTATCGCATAAAACATCTGGGTATCGCCCGTCGCAGTGGTGACAAGGTGGAAATGCGCGTGCATCCGACCCTGATTCCCGAAAAGCGCTTGATTGCCCATGTGGATGGGGTCATGAATGCGATCATGGTGATGGGCGACGCGGTAGGCTCCACGCTTTATTCCGGCCCCGGCGCCGGTTCGGAACCGACCGCCTCGGCAGTGGTGGCGGATGTCATCGATATCGCCCGGGAACTGGCTCTGGATTGCACGCCCAGCGTGCCTCATCTGGGCTTTGGTGCCGACTATGTCAGCCCGATTACCATCCAGACCATGGACGAGCTGGAAACCAGCTACTATCTGCGCATGAGCGCCTGGGATCGCCCGGGTGTATTGTCGGAAATTACGCAGATATTGAGTAAGCAGGGCATCAGCATTGAAGCGCTGATCCAGAAAGAACCGGCGGAGGACCAGGATATCGTGCCCGTTATTCTGTTAACCAACCGCGCCGTGGAAGGTAAAATGATGCAGGCCATTCAGCAAATTGAGGCGCTGGTCAGCATTGCCGGTCAGGTGGTTAGTATCCGTCTGGAGCACCTGGACTAACTGAATTTTTTGAGAGCAACATCGTTTTGAGACCAGCCACGTGAAATACATCAGTACTCGCGGCAGTGCGCCGACACTGTCGTTTGAAGAGGTCATGCTCGCCGGTTTGGCCACCGATGGCGGACTCTATGTGCCGGATCAGCTTCCGCACTTCAGTCCCGCCGACATCCAAGCCATGGGCGACCTGGAATATCCGGAGCTCGCGTTCCGTATCATGTCGCCCTTTGTCGGCGGTGATATTCCCGAAGCGGATTTGAAGCACCTGATCGACGACGCCTACGGACAATTTCGTCACCGCGCCATAACGCCCCTGGTTCAGTTGGATCACAACGAGTGGGTGTTGGAACTTTTCCACGGACCCACGCTGGCGTTCAAGGATGTTGCACTGCAATTGCTCGGCCGCATGCTGGATTATGTGCTGAAAAAGCGCGAGCAAAAAGTGGTGATCATGGGCGCCACCTCCGGCGATACCGGTTCGGCGGCCATCGAGGGTTGCCGCCACAGCGACAATGTGGACATTTTCGTTCTGTATCCTCACCAGCGCGTGTCGGAAGTGCAACGCCGACAAATGACCACGGTGCTTGAACCCAATGTGCACGCGCTCGCCATCGAAGGCAACTTTGACGATTGCCAAAACTTCCTGAAGGCCAGCTTTGCCGATCAGTCATTTTTGCCCGCCGACCGGCAACTGGTGGCGGTCAATTCCATTAACTGGGCGCGGATCATGGCCCAGATTGTTTACTATTTTTACGCGGCCACGGCCCTGGGTTCACCGCACCGTCCGGTGAGTTTTTCCGTGCCCACCGGTAACTTCGGCGATATTTTCGCGGGCTACCTTGCCAAACAAATGGGCCTGCCAATTGAGCGTTTGATTATTGCCACCAACGCCAATGATATTTTGCACCGCTGCATTAGCGCCAACGATCACAGCAAAAAAGGCCTGATTCATTCACTGTCACCGAGCATGGACATCATGGTGTCCAGCAATTTCGAACGCTTGTTATTTGATTTGTACGGGCGCGACGGCAAGGCGATTGCCGGTCTGATGAATGAATTCAAATCCGGGTCCATGGCGCTCAGTGAACAGGCACTGGCGAAAGCCCGCTCGGTATTTTCCAGCCATCGGGTGGATGATGCGCGTACCGTGGCAGTGATCGGTGAGGTGCTGGCCGGGACCGGTTATCTGGCTGACCCGCACACGGCTATCGGCATTGAAGCGGCGCGGCAAACTCGTGGAACTTCCAATGTGCCAGTCGTGTGCTTGTCCACGGCCCATCCGGCGAAATTTCCCGAAGCGGTGGAGAAAGCCGGCTATGGCGGGGTTGTTTCCCTGCCATTGCATATGGCCGATTTGTTGTCGCGGGAAGAGCGGTTTACAGTATTGCCGAATGATTTGGGAAAAGTTAAAGAATTTATGGCAAAAAATATTCGCGCTTAATGTTGCCGTAAGTCGTTTTGGAAGATATTCAGGACCTTGGTTTTGTTCCCGTTTGGCGGTGGGGTGGGCCTTTCGAAATCGCGGTGACAAATTGGCAGGAAAGCCGATTTGCACAGCGAAGCTGCCCGAAGGGCGAGCCACAGGGATGTGGCGAGTGAATACATCCCTGTAGCTCCCTCGCTTCGTCCCTGAAGCGAGGGTTTCGAAAGGCCCACCCCACCACCAAACTCTTACCGTGGGCGATCCAAGAGCTTGCACTTTTTCAATAGGCCGTTCGGCGGGGCTGCACGCACTTGAAGGTAGGAGTTCGGTGTTTGCTGATGTGACCGTCGACAGCAGGGAAGCTGGCGACGAGCCCCCAGGGATGGGTTCACGGCGAGTCACGACAGTGAACACCGAACTCTTACCCAGCCGCGAGCCGCGACGCTGGCACGGTTCAGGTCTTTGGAGTCGTAACAAGTCTTACGGACACCCTAATGCTGTGCTATATAAATAGACCGGTTACCCTGACAAAGAGAAAGTTGTGACGTTAACCACCAAAAAAATTATCAAACGCCGAACCGTCGATCTTTCTCAAGCCCGTTTTCAAACTTCCCTACCCCCTGTATTGGAGCGCATTTACCTCGCGCGTGGTATCGTCGATGACGATTTGTTGCAAATGCGGCTGGATCGTTTGCACAAACCCGAATCTTTCAAGGGCCTGGATAGGGCGATTGAATTGTTGGTGGAGGCGCTTTACCAGCAACAGCGCGTTTTGGTGATCGGTGATTTTGACGCAGATGGTGCGACCAGTTGTGCACTATCGGTATTGGCCCTGCAAGCCATGGGACTCGAGACGGTCGATTATCTGGTCCCCAATCGTTTTGATTATGGGTACGGATTGACGCCGGAAATCGTTGCCGTGGCCGCCGGTCGCAAGCCGGACATTCTCATTACCGTGGACAATGGTATTTCCAGTGTGGAGGGAGTGGCGGCGGCGCAGGCTCGGGGAATCAAAGTCATCGTGACCGATCACCATTTGCCCGGCGAACAAATTCCGGCGGCGGACGCTATTGTGAATCCCAACCAGGATGACTGCGAATTTCCCAGCAAGAATCTGGCGGGCGTCGGGGTTATTTTTTATGTGATGACTGGCCTGCGCACCGCCTTGAGAGAGAAAGGCTGGTTCAGCGACAAGAATATTCCCGAACCCAATATGGCGGATTACCTGGATTTGGTGGCGGTGGGTACAGTGGCCGATGTGGTGCCACTGGATTTTAATAATCGGGTGCTCATTCATCAGGGCTTGCAGCGTATCCGCGCGGGTAGGGCGCGGCTGGGCATTATGGCCTTGTTGGAAGTGGCGGGTCGCCGACACCACAGCTTGGTGGCATCCGACTTGGGTTTCGTTATCGGACCGCGCCTCAACGCTTCCGGCCGGTTGGATGATATTTCCCTCGGTATTCAGTGCCTGTTGTGTGACAGCGCGGCGCTGGCTCGGGAAATGGCGCTGGAACTGGACGATCTAAATCGCGACCGCAAGGTTATTGAAAGCGGGATGCAGCAAGAAGCCGTTAAGGCGCTCAACGAGTTGCAACTTAACGACGATGCCGAATTGCCATGGGGTCTATGCCTTTACGACTCACGCTGGCATCAGGGCGTGATCGGAATTTTGGCATCGCGGATCAAGGATCGCCTGCATCGGCCGGTGATTGCCTTTGCCGATGGTGACAATGGTGAGATAAAAGGTTCAGCGCGTTCTATCGAAGGTTTGCATATACGCGATGCGTTGGCCGACGTGGCGACGCAGGATCCGAGCCTGCTCAGTAAATTTGGCGGTCACGCCATGGCGGCGGGCTTGTCCCTCGCCAAAGGCAAGTTTGAAAGGTTTCAAGCACTGTTCGACAAAGT
Organism: Cellvibrionaceae bacterium; assembly: GCA_040880205.1. Classification (GTDB taxonomy): domain Bacteria; phylum Pseudomonadota; class Gammaproteobacteria; order Pseudomonadales; family Cellvibrionaceae; genus WACF01. The sequence continues at coordinate 19,579 of JBBDIU010000064.1, read as the reverse complement.
GGTACGGAAAAAAATCAGCGAAACGGATTTGCAGGCCCAGCTGTTCAGCGATGGAGAGTTGAACGAAGAGGAAATGTCGCTCACCCTGGCGCAAGCGTTGCGCGATGCGGGTCCTTGGGGGCAGCATTTTCCAGAGCCCATGTTCGACGGCGAGTTTTGCTTGCTGCAACAGCGCCTGGTGGGCGAAAAGCATCTGAAAATGGTCGTGTCCTGCGATGAAGGGAGTCAGGTTTTGTTTGATGCCATCGCCTTCAATGTGGACCTGTCACTGTGGCCGAATCGCGACACGCGCAAAGTGCGTTTAGCCTATCGCCTGGACGTGAATGAATTTCGCGGCAAAACCAATCTGCAATTGATGGTGGATTATTTGGAGGCAGTTGACGCCGGGTAGGTGGGATGTGAGATGAAAAACACTGAATTATGCGGTTTATTCCCGGTTACGGTCTTGGGAGTGCCTTTTCGAGACACGCCGTTAACCCGTCCCTGGGGCTTGGGTGCAGCATCCCTGCTGCATACGGTCTCGAAAAGGTACTTCCCACTTCCCATCACAAAAGCGGTTCCAAATGGGGCCACAAGTTGTCGAGCAAAATGGGTTGTGCCTCCGGGGTGGGGTGAACGCCGTCATTTTGCATAAGTTCGTCCACGGTGGCGACCTTGTCGAGAATAAAAGGGACCAGTGCTACACCGAACTGCTTCGCCACTCTGGGGAAAGTTGCGAAAAATTCATCCGTGTAGCGGCGCCCGTAATTGGGCGGAATTTGAATACCCACTAGCAGTACGTCGGCACCGGCTTCCTGGGACAGGCGGGTCATTTCACTGAGATTCCTTTCCAACACTTTCAGCGGGTGGCCCTGTAAGCCATCGTTGCCACCCAATTCGATAATCACGACGTCCGGCTGATGCTTCTCCAGTAGGGAGGGTGTTCTACCCACGCCCATGGTGGAGGTGTTGCCGGAAATGCTGGCGTTGATCACCTGATAGTCGCCGCGCTCCTGCAAGCGTTGGCGCAGCAGATTGACCCAGCCGTCTTCCAGCTCCACACCGTAGCCGGCGCTGATACTGTCGCCGATTACCAGAATGGTCTTACCGTAGGCCGTTGTGCTGATTAGCAGCCAGGTGATCAACAATGCAAATCGCATGGTGTTCCTCTTGGGGGCATCGGACTTGTGTTGGCACTGGTCTTGTGTGGGCATAGGGGCTTGTACCGGACGATTGGACCCCAACATTAACCGTTTAGTTTTCCAGCCAGCGCAAACGCTTTGATATTACCAGTAGTAAAATCAAACCGGGCGCGACCATTATGCTGGTAATAATAAAGAACAACGACCAATTGCCGTCCAACCAATCCACCATGAGACCGCTGGAGCTGGCTAGAAGCGTTCTACCGAGCGAACCCAGCGACACCATCAGTGCATATTGCGAAGCGGTAAAGGTGCGGTCGCAGAGTAAAGACAGGAAGGCCACGAATGCAACGGTCGACCAGGCGGCGGTAAACCCATCCACAACCACCGCAAAGGCATAGAGCGGAATATTGGGGCCCACTTGGGCAATCAGGGAAAACAGCAGATTGGTGGTCGCCATGGCCAGGCCGCTGACAAACAGCCCCTTCACAATGCCGAAACGGATATTTACCAAACCACCCAACAAGGCAAACACAATCGTTACCCACCAGGTGGTGAGTTTTGAATAGGTGGCAATGTCGGTGTTGCTAAAGCCCACTTCCTTATAGAACTGCAAGGACATCCGGCCCAAAAAAGCCTCACCCAGTTTGAACAGAAAAATAAACAACAGAATGGCCAATCCGAGACGCAAGCCGTTGCGGATAAAAAACTGTTTCAGCGGTTGGATCAAGGTTGTCAGCAACCATGCAAGCATGTAGTGAAAACTGCTTGCCTGCGCGCCCGACCGGGGGTCCAGGGTCTGTCCCGACACATTCCACAAATACTGCAGGATGAACATGACGATGACGAGTTCAACCAGCACAATCAACGGGAGGTAGCCCCACCAGCCGGTGACGGCGGGACCGAGCCCAGGGCTCCCAGACAGGGACCAGCCGGCGATTGCCACCATGAGAACCACGATAACCAGCAAGCCGGTATTGCGCCTCGGGGGCTGCTGCGCCAGTATGGCGACGTAATTCCGTTCAATTGCGCGCTGGGCGTCCTGGCGCGGACTCAGGCGGCTGCGGGCGAGTATGGGCGCCAGCATCAGGCAGCCCATAATGAATGCCATCAGCAGGTAGACGTCCGACCATGCCCAGCCCCAGTTTTGTGGGTCCGATATCCACAGCGGGAAAAAGCCGATGCCAGCATAGCCGGTCCACCACCCGGCGGTGGTCATCGATGCGCCGGCGGCCAAGTACTTGGGCTCGTCCTCGGCGAAGCTTTCGATACGAAAGGCGTCGATGGCAATGTCCTGGGTCGCCGCAGCAATGGCAATTGCGAAGCAGGTAATAACGAGCCCTCGCAACTGCAACGCCGGGTCGAAATAACTTGCCACCACACAGCCGAGCACAATGATGCCTTGCATGGACAAAATCCAGGCGCGGCGGTTACCAAACCATTTGCCGACCGGACCCAAATTGAATCGGTCGACCAGCGGTGACCAAAGAAAATTAATGGAATAGGACACCATGATGGCGCCGGCGAATCCGATCGTGGCCCGTTCAATGCCCGAATCTTTCAGCCACAGGGTCAAAGCGGTGCTGACTATCACCCAGGGAAAGCCCTGCGATGCACCCAGAAAAAAAATCGTCAGCATGCGCGGGTGGAAATAATGTCGTGCGTTCTCTAGCAAAACAACGGCCTGTATTTGAAATGCCAACCAAATGAAAACAGATCTATCGGGACTTCCAGAATTGTCGGTTCACCGCGAGTGGCAATCCGCGATGGCTTCGTCTGGCACAGCGCACCATACCCAAAACCGCTTAGGGCTGCCATCCATGATCTTTCAGACTGATTTTCCCTTTGATAAAGGTCACACCCTCGCGCTCCAGACGCTCTTTCTGAATGCGGCCATTCCCTTCCATCGGCAAGGATATTTTTCCCCCGGCATTAATGACGCGGTGCCACGGCAGCTTGGAGTTCTTCGGCAAACCTTTTAAAGTGGCGCCAATCAGCCGAGCAGCGCGAGGCAAGCCCGCCAAATCGGCTACCTGACCGTAGGTGGCCACCTTGCCTGCGGGAATCTGAAAAACCACCTGAAATATGCGTTCGCGCGTGGTGATATTCATCTAAGCTGGTTAATCTGAAGCAGGTGGTACCAAATAGGAAGTATATAGTGAAACAGTTCTTTTGTTGTTTGTTGTTGGGTCTTTTTCTTGCTCCGTTGACCTTCGGTGACGAGTTGGTTCTCCGCAATGGTGACCGGATTGAAGGCGAACTGGTGAGGATCCAGGGTGAGGACCTGGTGTGGCATTCTCCGGTCCTGGGAGAAGTGAGTCTCAAGGCGTCTGAAATCGACAGAGTCGATGTCAGTTCGGCCGTCAAGCTCGACGGCCATGCACAGCCGTGTTACTGGTTATCCATGAGCCAGGGCATACTGGAGTTTGAGTGTGAGGATGGCGACCGCGGCTACGTGGACATCATGTCTCTGGATCTGGTGATGCCCTATTCGGTATACGAGGGCGGTGATTACAACTATCGCGGCAAGCTGACGGTTTCCGGTCGACAGCGGTCCGGCAACAACGAAGAAAAAAACTGGGTTGCCGACAGTGAGACCTTGTTCCGGCGCGGCGATTTTCGCCACGAGACCCGTCTCAGGTACAACAGCATCACGCTCAACGAGGCCGATCCCGAGCGCCGGGGCGATGCTCGCTACAGCCTGGACTGGTTCTTCGATGAGCGCTGGTTTTGGTATAACAATCTCCAATTCGGTTTCGACGAGCCCGCCAGCATTGACGAAAGATATATCTACGGTACGGGTGTGGGTTACCAGCTATGGGAAACCTCAGTCAGCGCCTTGTCGCTGGAAACCGGCTTCGACTATGTGAAGGAGCACTTTATTGAGCCTGCCATGCCGACCGACGCCTTTGAGCCCACCAGCGAGGCGGCCGCCTGGCGCTGGGCTGTGGATTACCGCAAGCTCCTGCCGCTCAACGCAAGTCTGTTCCACAAACACCAGCTGATCAAATCACTGGAGGAGAGCAACGACTGGCTGTTGGAGACGGAAACCGGTGTGTCGTTGCCAATCAATGGCCGTCTCTCCACCGAAATCAAGGTGGAATACGATGTAAACAATCTGCCTGTGGAAGGCAACCGGCGTGAGGACAAACAGATCAGCGTAGGGGTGGGGTATTCGTGGTGATCAGGTTTGTCAGGTGACAGGTGGCAGGTGACAGGTGACAGGGAACAGGGAACAGTAAACAAAGGGAGGTTGTAATTGGGGGGTGTGACCCTCATGTTGTAGGGATGCTCAGGGGGTGTCGTGCGGATATTGTTCATTTTGTTTATTGTCGTGCCGATCGTCGAGATGTGGGTGCTGATTGAGGTGGGCGCGCGGATTGGGGCACTCGCCACCATAGGCTTGGTGCTCTTGACAGCCGTGATCGGCGTTGGGCTGCTTCGCTACCAGGGGGTGGCGACATTGCTGCGGGCCAATCAGCGGCTTCGAAGCGGCGAGATTCCCGCTACCGAAATGGGCGAAGGGATATTTTTGGCGGTGGGAGGCGCGTTACTGCTAACCCCGGGTTTTGTCACCGACAGTGTGGGCTTCGCCTGCCTGATACCCGGAATCAGGCGATGGCTGCTGGGACGATTTCTCAAGCATGTGCAGGTCGTGGAGTTCGGGCCAGGTGGGAACCCCTTCGAGCAAGGGAAGCGCCCAACCCAGAAGGATTCCCATACTATCGAAGGAGAGTATCGCCGGGACGATGAGTAATGCGTGGGCCTGCAAGCCCCGCAGGGCGAGGCCTGAAGCGTCCATCTGCGGCGTTGAGCTTCTTGTAAAGGGCCACGGCCATTCACTGCGAAGCTCGCCTGGCATCTGAACGCTCTGGGTCACGCAGAGGCGCATTGGTATTATTCAGAGGCTCCCTAGATCAGCCCGTGGTCAATCCTGCCAAAAAGCAAAAATTTTCGCCCTCAGCCATTGAAATCCTCCAATACAGCCCCATCATGCCCCTCACTTGGTTTTTTGAACCTCGCCGTGGGACTGGTTTGTTTCATTCCAGCGGGCGGCGGCGGGGCGATAGGGAGAGGGCATTGACGTTCCGCGCAAGCTCAGGACTTCGATGCCCCGCAAACCAGTTCGGGCAAGCCCCACTAATAAACTCAAACGTAACCTAGGTTATTTGGAGATTAAGTCCATGAAAATTCGTCCTTTACATGATCGCGTTGTGGTGCGCCGCAAGGAAGAGCAGGAAACCTCGGCCGGTGGCATTTTGTTGCCGGGTTCCGCCAAGGAAAAGCCCAGCCAGGGCGAAGTGTTGGCGGTAGGCAACGGCCGCGTACTCGACAACGGTGAAGTGCGCGCCGTTGATGTCAGAGTTGGCGATACCGTGGTTTTCGGCAAATACGCCGGCAGCGACACAATTGAGGTTGATGGCGAAGAACTGATCATCCTCAACGAAAGCGACATCAAAGCTGTTCTTGAGTAACCGAACCGACATACTCGGCAGCAGCGAAACCCTATTAAATAAGACTTTGACATTGAGGAAAATTAATCATGGCAGCGAAAGACGTAAGATTCGGTGACGACGCCCGCCAGAAGATGCTGGCAGGCATTAATGTTTTGGCCGACGCCGTCAAGGCCACACTGGGCCCCAAGGGTCGCAATGTGGTACTCGACAAATCCTTCGGCTCCCCCACAATTACCAAGGATGGTGTATCCGTCGCCAAGGAAATTGAGCTGGAAAACAAGTTCGAGAACATGGGCGCGCAAATGGTGAAGGAAGTCGCCTCCCGGGCCTCCGACGAAGCCGGCGACGGAACCACTACAGCCACCGTACTGGCCCAGGCCATAGTTAGCGAAGGCTTGAAATCGGTGGCCGCCGGTATGAACCCCATGGATCTCAAGCGCGGCATCGACAAGGCGGTCAAGGCCGCGGTGCAGCACATCCAATCCATTGCCACTCCCTGTGAAGATTCCAAGGCCATCGCTCAAGTGGGCACCATTTCCGCCAACAGCGATTCCGAAGTCGGCAAGCTAATCGCCGATGCCATGGACAAGGTTGGCAAAGAGGGCGTTATCACGGTAGAGGAAGGCTCCGGCCTGGAGAACGATCTCGAAGTGGTCGAAGGTATGCAGTTTGATCGTGGCTATCTGTCGCCCTACTTCATCAATAATCAGGACAACATGAGCGTGGAGATGGAGTCGCCCTACATCCTGTTGGTCGACAAGAAAGTCTCCAACATCCGCGAGCTGTTGCCTCTGTTGGAAGGCGTGGCCAAATCCGGCAAACCTCTGATGGTTGTCGCCGAGGATGTGGAAGGCGAAGCCCTGGCGACCCTGGTGGTCAACAATATGCGCGGCATTGTGAAAGTTGCCGCCTGTAAGGCGCCCGGCTTCGGTGATCGTCGCAAGGCCATGTTGCAGGACATCGCGATTCTGACCGGCGCTACCGTGATCTCCGAGGAAGTGGGTCTGGATCTGGAAAATGCAACGCTGGAGCATCTGGGTCAAGCCAAGCGCGTCACCATGACCAAGGAAAACACCACCATCGTGGACGGTTCCGGTTCGGGTAAAGACATCGAAGCGCGCGTCAACCAGATTCGCACACAAATCGAAGATGCCACCTCCGATTACGACAAGGAAAAGCTGCAAGAGCGGGTTGCGAAGCTTGCCGGCGGTGTTGCCGTAATCAAAGTAGGTGCCGGCACCGAAATGGAAATGAAGGAGAAGAAAGCCCGCGTGGAAGACGCCTTGCATGCAACCCGCGCCGCGGTTGAAGAGGGCGTGGTGCCCGGTGGTGGTACTGCCCTGGTGCGTGCCGCCGCGGCCATTGCCGACCTGGAAGGCGACAACGAAGACCAAACCGCCGGTGTCAGCATTGTACGCCGTGCGCTCGAAGCGCCACTGCGTCAGATTGTTGCCAATGCCGGCGACGAGGCCTCCGTGGTTGCCATCAACGTGCGCGAAGGCAATGCCAACTATGGCTACAACGCCGCGACCGGTGAATACGGCGACATGTTGGAGATGGGTATTCTCGATCCCGCCAAGGTTACCCGCACCGCGTTGCAAGCGGCCGGTTCCATTGCCGGTTTGATAATTACCACTGAAGCGATGGTTGCCGACCTGCCGGAAGACAAACCCGCTGGCGGTGGCATGCCCGACATGGGTGGAATGGGTGGCATGGGCGGCATGATGTAAGTGCCGCGCGCCCAGTGAACCAAAAACGGCCCGCGAGGGCCGTTTTTGTTTTTGCGTACTCAACACAGCAATGCAGGACGCAAATTCGTTGCGTCCTGGCACCCTTATTGCGGCTAGTGACGTGACCAAGGTTGTGATCACTCACTTTTCTTTGTCAGCTTACATATCACATTGTCGTATTCCCAAGCGCGGTATTCGCGTCCTTAGCGCCAGTAACTTTTCACCCCTGGATAGAAGGAATGTTGTCCTATGGCTTACGAATTACCCCCCCTCCCTTATCCGCAAAATGCACTGGAGCCTCATATTTCCGCTGAGACTCTGGAATACCATTACGGCAAACATCACAAAACCTACGTGGACAAGTTGAATGGCCTGGTGCCCGGTACCGAGCACGAAGGTAAGCCCCTGGAAGATATTGTAAAGTCCGCTTCCGGTGGGGTCTTCAATAACGCCGCGCAGATATGGAATCACACCTTTTATTGGCATTGCATGAGCCCCAATGGTGGTGGCGCGGCGACGGGTGCCGTTGGCGAAGCCATTTACAGCGCCTTTGGCTCTTTCGACAAATTCCAGGAAGAGTTCAACAACGCCGCGGTGAGCAATTTCGGTTCTGGCTGGACTTGGCTGGTAAAAAATACCGACGGCAGTGTCGCCATTGTTAACACATCCAACGCGGAAACACCTGTGACCGATATCAACGTGACACCTTTGTTAACCGCCGATGTGTGGGAGCACGCCTACTACATCGATTATCGGAACGCGCGTCCCAAATACCTGGAAGCATTTTGGCAGGTGGTTAACTGGGAATTTGTGAATAAAAACTTCGCGTCCTAAATGCGTCTGTATTCATGAGGCGGCAAAGCCTGGCACAGCCGGGCTTTGCACTTTCTGCTCATTTTCCATTTTTCCGCCTTCCTGGCGGCTCGCCGCCGCAAAAACCGAACAAAAATCGTACAAGCCTGCCCGATTGGAGGCGCTCGATTTTATTTTCGCGCCAGAGCTGGTATAAAGTGTCGCGTAACGTGTTAAACGCGCCGGAAAGTCCGGTCGATAACAATAAATCGGCATTCGCCGAAGGAGAGTACGCTATGCAACTCGTCGATTTTTTTGCTCGCTGGGGCCATACACTGTTTGGCATCACCTGGATTGGCATGCTCTATTACTTCAATTTTGTGCAGGGAGCGTATTTCAAAGAGGCCGGTCCCGAGGCGCTGAGCGACGCCAAGGCCAAACTGGCTCCCCGCGCACTGTGGTGGTTTCGCTGGGGCGCCATGTTCACCTTTATCACCGGGGTCATTCTGTTGGTTGGTCTGTACCACCAGCAGAACATCGACTCCTTCATCATTGTGGGCGCGCTATTGGGTACCTTGATGTTTCTCAATGTGTGGCTGGTGATTTGGCCAAATCAGAAGGTGGCGTTGGGCATGAAGGAGGGCGACGGACCGGCCGCTGGAGCCAAGGCTTTGTTGGCGTCGCGCACTAACACCCTGTTTTCCGTGCCCATGGCCTACGGTATGTTGGCGTCCACCCACGGCTTTGGTCCGGCCGGTTTCCCCCTCGCCAATTCGGGGGCGAGCCTGGGACTGTGGATCGCAATCGCACTTATTGCCGCGCTTGAAGTCAACGCGTTGGTGGGCAAGCAGGGACCCATGACCTCGGTGGCGGGCGTCATTCACAGCAGCCTGGCCTTGACCGTTGTAATCTTCGCGGTGCTTCACTTCCTCTAACGCGCGGCGAAGCGTTCGCTAAACTATCGTAGCAGGTCGAAAATGCCGGGAAATCCCGGCATTTTGCCGTCTGCATGGTCTATAGTGTGGCTCGTCAGCGGCGTTGCCGCTTCGTTGGAACTTTCCGAGCATGGCAGGGTAGTTCAGGTAGGCCCACGGCCCCACAGATAAACGCAGGAATGGACCCAGTCAGTCCACCTTCTTAAGCTCGAGGAATCAAATATTATGGTTCAGGATCGTAAAGAACCCACTTTGTCCGGCATCAAGCCCGAACGGGACGAAATCGCGAGTCACCAGAGCCGAATCAATACTCGGCCCCAGGGCGGCGCATCGCGCCCAGCGGCCACCCGGCCGGCACCGGCAAAGAGTTCATCCACGGCGGTGTTTGCGTTTCTTCTTGCCCTGGTCGGTATCGGCGCAGCTGCCTTCAGTGTGTGGCAATTGCAAGCCGCGCAACAGACCATGGCTGCCGCCGAAGGGCGCATTGCCGAGCTCGAGGCCCGGCTTAATCTAACCAGTACAGAATCCGACCAATCAGTGACGAAGATCCACGAAAAGCTCGAATGGGCGGATTCCGAGATCCGCAAATTGTGGGGGGTGTCCTACGATACCAATCGCAAGGGGATTGAAGCCAACAAAAACCAGCTTGCGGGCCTGGACAAGATCGCCAAAACCGCGGCGGCGGATGCAAAAAAAGCCAATGAAATCAGCAGCGGGCAGCAAAATACCCTGGCGTCCTTGCGCAGCCAAAGCGGTGAACAGCAACTGATAGTGACCCGCGCCACCGAGCAGATCGATGCCCTTCAGCGTCAACTCAGGGAGATGACCGACAAGACCACCGCTTTGGAAGCCCAGGTGGACAAGCTGCAAAACTCCCTTGCCCCCCGAGTGGCGAATAACGAAGAGGCTATCAAGGCCATTGATTCCTTCCGCCGTACCGCCAACAGTGATATTCAGGCGCTGAAGGAACGGGTTGGTCAGTGATCAGTGATCAGGGAACAGGGAACAGCGAACAGGGAACAGGGAACAGGGAACAGGGAACCACTTTGGCGGGTATCTTGTGTAAAATGGCGGGCTGAATGATATCTCGGTTCTAGTTGGGGCACGTAATGACCACCATTCGCCAGGAAGATCTTGTCGCCAGTGTGGCCGACGCCTTGCAATACATTTCTTACTACCATCCCAAAGATTTTATTCGAGCCATGAACGAGGCCTATGAGAAAGAGGCCAATCCGGCGGCCAGGGATGCGATTGCTCAGATTTTGATTAACTCCCGACTGTGTGCCATGGGGCATCGACCCATTTGCCAGGACACCGGCATTGTGACGGCCTTTGTGAGTGTGGGAATGGACGTTCGGTGGGACGCCGACATAAGCCTGACCGACATGATCAACGAAGGCGTGCGGCGCGCCTATCGCTTGCCGGACAATGTGCTGCGCGCGTCAATCCTGCGGGATCCGGACGGCGCCCGGCAGAACACCGGCGACAATACCCCGGCGGTTATTCATTACGACATCGTGCCCGGTGATAAGGTGGACGTACACGTGGCCGCCAAGGGCGGCGGCAGCGAAGCGAAGAGCAAGTTCGCCATGCTGAATCCATCCGATTCGGTGGTCGATTGGGTGTTAAAGGTGGTACCCGAAATGGGTGCGGGGTGGTGTCCTCCGGGTATGCTGGGTTTGGGCATTGGCGGCACTGCGGAAAAAGCCATGCAACTGGCCAAGGAATCCCTGCTGGAGCCAGTGGATATTCACGAACTGCAAGCGCGTGGCGCCAACAATCGCGCCGAGGAACTGCGCCTGGAACTCTATGACCGAGTCAACAGCCTGGGCATCGGTGCCCAGGGTCTGGGCGGATTAACCACGGTGTTGGACGTCAAGGTGAAGGATTATCCCACCCACGCCGCCAACAAACCGGTGGCCCTGATTCCCAACTGTGCCGCCACCCGCCACGCCCACTTCACTCTGGATGGCTCCGGGCCCGCCCTCCTGACCCCTCCCAGCCTCGACGACTGGCCGGAAGTGTCCTGGGAAGTGGGAGAGGAAGTACGCCACGTTGATCTGAACACCGTCACCCGCAGCGATATAGCCCAGTGGCAACCGGGCGACACGGTATTACTGTCCGGCAAAATGCTAACTGGTCGCGATGCCGCCCATAAAAAGATGGTGGACTCGATCGCCAGGGGTGAATCGCTGCCGGTGGATTTAGCTGGCCGCTTCATTTATTACGTGGGTCCGGTCGATCCGGTCCGCGACGAGGTCGTGGGCCCCGCCGGCCCGACCACCGCCACCCGCATGGACAAGTTCACCCGCACCATGCTGGAAAAGACCGGGCTCATGGGAATGATCGGTAAGGCCGAACGCGGACCCGCCGCCATTGAAGCCATTCGCGACAATAAATCCGTTTATTTGATGGCCGTGGGTGGCGCTGCTTATCTGGTTTCCCGGGCAATTAAATCAGCCAAGGTCGTCGGTTTTCCCGAATTGGGCATGGAGGCGATTTACGAATTCGATGTCGAGGACATGCCGGTCACTGTCGCGGTCGACGTCAACGGCGAATCAGTGCACCAGACCGGCCCGAAAATTTGGGCGGAAAAAATAAAGTCCAGTCTCTAGTCGCTAATCACTATTAGGAGCAGTCACTAGTCACTAGTCGCTAATCTCTAGTCGAAAACAAAAGAGGTGGCGAAGCCACCAATAGACTAGCGATTAGCGACTAGAGACTAGCGACTCAAAACCCGCAGCCTGTACGGTTGTTTCTACAACGCCGAGGTTCAATCGAAAGCAAAGATAATGAACACCTTATATTGGCACGACTACGAAACCTGGGGTGAAAATCCCGCCCGGGATAAGCCTTCCCAATTCGCCGGGGTGCGCACAGATGAAAATCTGAATATCATTGGCGAGCCCGTGTCGATCTATTGTCAGCCGGCCAGTGACTGTCTGCCGAAACCCGATGCCTGCCTGGTAACTGGCATTACCCCGCAACATGCCCATGAGCACGGCCTGCCCGATTATCAGTTCATGGCGCGGATTCACGCGGAGCTAATCACGCCTGGTACTTGCGGCGTTGGCTACAACTCGATTCGCTTCGATGACGAAGTGACTCGCAACGGCCTGTTCCGCAATTTTTATGATCCCTACGAACGGGAATGGAATAACGGCAACTCGCGCTGGGACATTATCGACATGGTACGGCTTGCCTATGCCTTGCGACCGGAAGGGATTGAGTGGCCCCGTCACGACGACGGCTCACCCAGCTTCCGCCTTGAGCACTTGAGTGCCGCCAACGGTTTGATGCACGAATCGGCCCACGATGCTCTGTCCGATGTTTATGCCACTATTGCCATGGCCAGGTTGATACGGGAGCGGCAGCCGAACTTGTACAGTTACGCCTACCGCATGCGGCAAAAAAAAGAAGTGGCGGCCCTGATCGATCTGCGCGATCACCGGCCGTTCTTGCATATATCGTCGAAGTATCCGGCATCGCGCGGTTGCGCGGCGCTGGTAATGCCCCTGGCCATGCACCCAGTCAACAAGAATGGGGTTATCGTCTACGACCTTTCCGCCTCGCCCGACTTGCTCACCGACTTCGACGAGGAAGAAATCCGAACCCGCCTGTTCACCCCGCGGGACCAATTGGAAGAGGGTATGGAGCGGGTGCCGCTCAAGGTCGTGCATCTCAACAAGTCACCGCTTTTGGTGACCCCTAGGTTGGTTGACGCTCATGCGGAACAGCGTCTGCAATTGGACAAAGTCGTGTGCGACGCTAATTGGCAAACTCTATGCGGCTCGCTGAAAAAGCCTGAGCTCGCGGCAAAACTGCAAGCCGTGTTTAGTCGCAACGATTTTTTTGAGAACAGTGATCCCGAACAATGCCTGTACCAGGGTTTTATTAACGACCGCGACAAAGCGACCATGGCGGAAGTGCGCAAGGCCGATGCGGCAAGCCTGGCATCCACGACCTTCAGCTTTTATGACCGGCGCCTGCCGGAGCTGTTGTTCCGCTACCGGGCGCGCAATTTCCCCCAGTCGCTTTCGCCGCAAGAGCGTCAGCAGTGGGATGAATTCCGCGTGCAGCGTTTTACCGATCCCGAGGCGGGCGCCGGCATTACGATAGAGGCGTTCCGCCAGCGGATTGCCGAACTCCTGGCGGAACCAACAACGACGGCTGAACAAAGCCAACTTCTCGGGCAGCTTGCCGATTATGAAAAGGAACTCACCTCCGGGCTGATCTATTAACCCGGCAATTAAGATTGTCGGGTTAATAGCGCGGTACACGGATGTACCGCCGCTGGCCATACGCCAGCGCGAGCCCTTGAAATATCAGCAAGTTCGCGTGCTTGCGCCAATATTTCAAGGGCGACAATCAAATCGATCAGGGACGATCTATTTGATTGCCGGGTTAATAATGGTGCCGGCAGTCGCGTGCGCCGTGCTTTTTATTTCCAAGATCCCGGCAATCGGGTAGCATGCCCGCACCGACGATGCTGGGAATGTGGGTGCTATTAGAGAGGTGATGCTGTGGAATTTACCGGTGGAAATATCCTGTCAATAGATCAGTTTGAACGCGGGGACATCGAGCGAATTTTCCAGGTTGCCGACACCATGAAACCCTACGCCTTGCGCCACCAGGTTACCCGCGTGCTGGAAGGCGCGATCCTCGGCAACATGTTTTTCGAACCCAGTACCCGCACCCGGGTGAGTTTTGGCAGCGCCTTCAATCTGCTTGGCGGCAACGTGCGAGAAACCACTGGGATTCAAGTCTCGGCACTGGCCAAGGGCGAGTCCCTTTATGATACGGCCCGAGTACTCTCCGGTTACAGCGACGTTATTTGCATGCGCCACCCGGAAGCAGGTTCGGTGGCGGAGTTTGCCGCCGCCAGCCGGGTGCCGGTGATCAATGGAGGCGACGGCACCAACGAGCACCCCAGCCAGGCCCTGCTCGATTTGTACACCATTGAAAAGGAAATGATCGCCCAGGGCCGCAGTATTGACGGTTTGCGGATTGCCATGATTGGCGATCTGAAATACGGACGAACGGTTCACTCGCTGTGTTCATTGCTGGCTTTGTACAAGGACATTCATGTAACCCTGGTATCACCCCGGGAACTGGCCATGCCCGAGGAACTGGTGGAGAAGTTGCGCGGAGCGGGACACGAGGTGGTGATTTCCGAGGAATTGACTCACAGCATCTCCCATGTGGATATCGCCTATTCCACACGAATTCAGGAAGAGCGTTTTCAAAGCAAGGAGGAAGCGGACAGCTATCGGGGACGGTTTCGCCTGAATCAGGCCATTTACACCAAATTCTGTGAACCCAACACGGTGATTATGCATCCCTTGCCGCGCGATTCCCGCGCCGATGCCAACGAACTGGATAGCGATCTGAATCAGAATCCCAATTTGGCTATCTTCCGCCAGACCGACAATGGTGTACTGGTGCGCATGGCCTTGTTCGCCCTGGTGTTGAACGTCGTGGATCAGGTGGGAAAACACGCACACCCGGTAACCTGGTATCACCAGCGGGGCTTGTAGCCGTATTAAAGGGCTAGGGGCTAAGCCAGGTAGCGCTCGACTTCGGCCAGCAATCCCGATTCCTCAACTCGCTTGACGGTACTTCCTTCCGCCGGGGAGGGCCGCTTGCCGCCGCGCTCGCCGATAACCAGGACCGGAATAGTGGCGGTATGATCCCTGCTCTGCAAATTTTCGCACACACTCCTGGCATCCACGTCCGCGGCCAGGGGGTTCAGCACAATAACGTCGGGGTGGCAGTTGTGGGCGATCTCCAGGCATTCGGTGCTGCTGTGGGCGGTAATAATGTTGTAGTGCTTGCGCAACAACCCCATCGTGGTTTCCAGCGATTCGCGATCCTCGTCGACGATAAGTACCGTTTTGTGGGGTGGGATTTGTCTCAGCTCCGAACAATTGCGTCCGCGCGCCTTGGCGCGATACAGAGCATTGTCCGCTTCCTTGCCCAGCTCCAAGGGAGTCAGGCCGGTTGTGTGCTCAGCCACGGCGCCGCCAACGCTAACGGTGATGACCTCGGCGGCGGACGAATAGGCGTGGGCAATGGCAATGGACTGGACGGCCTTGCGCAGGGTTTCCGCCACCACCTGGGTACCTTGGAGGTTTGTGCCGGGGAGCAGTACGATGAACTCTTCCCCGCCGTAACGGGCGAGGATGTCGGCGGGGCGGCGCAGAGCGCGTGTGAGGGCGCTGGCCACCCGTTTGAGGCAATCGTCACCGGCCTGGTGCCCGTAGTGATCGTTGAATTCCTTGAAGTGGTCCACGTCCAGCATCAGGATCGCGACAGGCTCGTGAGCCCGAGTGGAAATTTGCCACTGACGTTCCGCTTTCTCCTCAAAAGCGCGGCGATTGAACAGCTCGGTAAGGCCGTCCCGCTGGCTCAGTGTTTGTAATTCTTCATTGAGTTTTTGCAGTTGGTGCTGCATGTCGACGATGCGCTCGAAGGCGCGAAGCTTGGCGTTCAGAATGGTTGGGGTCACCGGCTTGATCATATAGTCGTCGCCCCCGGCGTCGATGCCCTTCTGGTAGCTGGCCTCGTCGGCCATACCGGTAACGAAGACGATCGGTACCCAGCGCTCACCAAAAAACTCGCGGATCAGGTGAGTCGTTTCAAAGCCGTCCAGGCCCGGCATCTCCACGTCCATGATCACCAGATCAACGGCAGCGGTTTCCACCACTTGCAGCGCCTCTTCGCCGCTTTCCGCCACCACGGACTCGTGCCCGGCTTGTTTGATAAAGCCGGCCATGGTGTAGCGAAGCGTGACGCTGTCTTCGACCAATAGTATCTTCATTAGACCCGTCGTCGGTGATTCCCGGGAACCCGAATCAGATTTGCCGCGGAAAATAGCGTGACCAATTCCAGTCCCCTGTACTGTAGTGTAGCCTGACTGGCGCGAATCGACAGTAAAACGCGCCTCCCGCTTAGCCTGTGGCATTTTGCCAGGCTTTTCGGTATGTTGGCGGCCTTTCCCCGCAGCCATTACGGGCGGGATGTACTCGCCTTCTGTTTCGGGCTTGTGAGAGGCCGGGAACCCCCGTTATTATCCTCCGCCGCGCCGTGACTGGTCGGGCAACCAGAGCTTAATAGGTTATCCTTACAATATCCATGGATAAATTTGACGATATTCGACCGTATAGCGACGAGGAAGTCCGTCCTACCCTTGATCGAGTCCTGAACGATAGCGATTTTCGGCGCGCCATCGCCCGCCTGCGCTACCGCCGGCTCGCCAAGTGGTTCCCGGCACCAGTGGGCGCGGTTGTTGGCTGGTACGTGAAGCGTGAGCTGCGCCACGCGCAAACCGTGGCCGACGTGCAAGACGTAGTGCAAAAATATATGGAGCGCATGATGGGGCAGACCATGGAAGGCCTCTCCTCATCCGGGCTCGACAAACTGAATGATGGCAAAGCTCACCTGTTTGTCAGTAACCACCGTGACATCGCCATGGACCCGGCCTTTGTCGACTGGGTGTTGCACATGAACAATCAGGATACCGTGCGCATTGCCATCGGCGACAATTTGCTGACCATGCCTTTCGCGTCCGACGTCATGCGGCTGAACAAGAGCTTTATTGTCAATCGGTCCGCCAAGGGCAACAAGGAAAAATTCAAGGCACTGAAGCACCTGTCCGAGTACATTCACCATTCCATCACGGTCGACCAGGCGGACTGTTGGATTGCCCAGCGGCAGGGGCGTGCCAAGGACGGCGTGGACCGCACCGAACCCGCCCTGATGAAAATGTTCGCCATGAACCGGCCCAAGGAACAATCCTTCGCCGATTACATACGCGAACTGAATATTGTGCCGGTTTCCATTTCCTACGAGTGGGATCCCTGCGACGAAGCCAAGGCGCGGGAGCGTTACCACCAGCAAACCTTTGGCGAGTACCGCAAGGGCGAACATGAAGACGTGTTCAACCTGGCGCAAGGTATTGCCGGAGTGAAAGGTCATGTCCATGTTGCCTTCGGCGATCAATTGGTTGGCGAATTTAACGACGCCGACGAACTGGCGGCGGAAATTGACCGCCAGATTATCCAGAATTACACCTTGCAACCCAGTAACTGCTTCGCCTACAAAGCCATTTATGGCCAGGTATCCGATGTCGTGGTTGGCAGCGACGCGCGTCCTTTCCGGGAAGCGGATTTTGCCCGGGAGAAACGAATGTTTGTCCGGCGCCTGCGGGCGATGGAACCCAAATACCGCCGGTATGTGCGAGAGATGTATGCCAATCCGGTGGTTAGTAAATTGAATTGGGGAGTGCGGGAAAAATAGTCGCTAATCTCTAGTCGCTGGTAAAAGACAGTTGGCTGCGCGAAAAGGACACGTTAAATTAAGATGCTGTCGTCGGATACCAAGCAAGCTATTCAGAAGGCTTATAGTCGGTTCTTGCAGTCGCGGGAACTGCAGGCGCGCCATGGGCAGAAGCTGATGATAGCCGCGATTGCCAAAACCTTGGGGGCGATTGAGCTGGATGGGGAAGGGCAGCGGACCAGCAATGCCCATGTCTGCGTTATTGAAGCGGGTACCGGCACCGGTAAAACGGTGGCTTATTTTTTGGCGGCGCTGCCTATCGCCAAGGCATTGGGAAAGCATTTGGTGGTTTCAACGGCGACGGTGGCCTTGCAGGAACAAATTGTTTACAAGGATTTGCCCGAATTAAAAATCCATAGCGAATTGGGAGTCAGCTTTTCCCTGGCTAAAGGTCGCGGACGCTATCTTTGCCTGGCCAAGCTGGACCGCCAGCTCAACGAATTTCCGCAATCCCTGCCGCTGGGTTTTCCTCAGGAAGACAAGCCCCGTTCCGATGAGGAAACCATCAAACTCTATCACTCGATGATGGAGGCGCTCTCCGCCGGGCAGTGGGATGGCGACCGCGACAACTGGCCCAAGGGATTGGAGGAAGACCAATGGCGCCCCGTCACCACCAACCATCGTCAGTGCACGGGACGGCGCTGTTCCTTTGTTTCCACATGCAGCTTTTTTAAATCCCGGGAGCAGATCCAGGGGGTGGATTGTATTGTGACCAATCACGATCTGGTGCTGGCCGATTTGGCTCTGGGCGGCGGGGCTATCCTGCCCGCGCCGGAAGATACCATTTATGTCTTCGACGAAGCCCATCATCTGGCGGACAAGGCGCGCAATCACTTTTCCCATTACAGCCGATTGGAATCCACGCAAAAGTGGCTGGATGAATGCAAGCAGTCCCTGGATGCGGCGAGCAAGCAAATCGGCGATGCGGGGGATATTGAACGCCGGCTGAAACAGCTTCCCGAGGTATTGGAGGAATGTAAAAAAAGCCTGAGCCAACTGCATCCGATACTGTCGGATTGCCTGGAAACCGCGGCAGAAGCGGGTGAATCCTCGAGCCGCCAATTTGGCAAACAGTCCGCCAATCGCTACCGCTTTGCCCACGGCATTGTGCCCGGTACCATCAGTGAACCAGCCGCCGAGGCCACCCAGTGTTTTGGGCGGTTGGTGGATTCCTTGACCCAAATCACGGAAGAAATCGCGGATGGATTGGAAGGTGGTTCCGGGCCGGTGCCCAGAGTTGATCTGGAAAACTGGTATCCGGTGATCGGCTCATGGTTGGCGCGAGCGGAAGCCAACCTCGCTTTGTGGATGAGTTATTCCACCAACGATATTGGCGAAGTACCCGACGCCCGCTGGATTGAAAAAACAGAAAGCGCCAGCGGCGTGGAAATGGCGATCTCTTCTAGCCCCATTTTGGCGGCGCAAACCTTGGACGAGTTGCTGTGGTCGCGTTGTTGCGGAGCCGTACTGACTTCCGCCACTCTGACCGCGCTGGGTAAATTCGATCGCCTGGCCATGCGCACCGGTACCCCGGTTGATAGCAACTATCAAGTGGTTCCCAGTCCCTTCGATTACGCCAAGGCAACCTTGCGGATACCTGCGCAAGCCTGTGACGCGGGTGATGCGTTTCACCATACGGAAGCCATGATAGAAAATTTGCCGACCCTGCTAAGTGAAAGCGAAGGCAGCCTGGTGTTGTTCGCGTCGCGGCGGCAGATGTTGGACGTCTACGAGCGCTTGGACTCAGCCTGGCAGGAACGCATTCTGTTGCAGGACGACCGCTCCAAGCAGGAAACCTTGACTGAACACCGGCGGCGCATCGATCAAGGTAAGGGCAGTGTTATTTTCGGTTTGGCCAGTTTCGCCGAAGGTGTGGACCTGCCGGGCAAATATTGCAGCCACGTCCTGGTGGCAAAAATACCTTTTTCCGTGCCCGACGATCCCATCGAAGCCGCGCTGGCGGAATGGATCAAGGACCGCGGCGGCAATCCTTTTATGGACATCAGCGTACCCGACGCCTCGCTCAAACTCATTCAAGCCTGCGGCCGTTTGATCCGCAGCGAATCCGACGGTGGCGCCATTACTATTATGGATAGCCGCTTAACGACCCGGCATTATGGGAAGGCGATTCTCGATTCCTTGCCGCCGTTTAGACGTGAGACGTGAGACGTGAGACGTGAGACGTGAGACGTGAGACGTGAGACGTG
>JBBDIU010000063.1:0-5118 GCA_040880205.1 Cellvibrionaceae bacterium | reverse complement strand
GCTTTTTGGCGTTGTTTTTATCATTGCTGGTGGGTACGGTCACCCTGAGCATGATTGGTGCGATCGGTGCCGGTTTGACCGTCGCCTTGCGTCGGGGTGGGGTGCTGATTTCGCTCATCATCATTCCCTTTTATACACCCGTGCTATTATTCGGCACCGTAGCGGTCACTAACGCCATTGAGGGCTTGCCCTACGCCGGGCTTATCGCCGTTTTGGGTTCCTTTATGGCCTTATCCATGGGCCTTGCCCCGTTAGCGACCGCTGGGGCCATCAAAATCAGCATCAACAATTAATTCCAAAGATTGGGAGTCCGAAGTGGGCTGGCAATGGTTTCACAGATTGGGTTCGCCGCGTTGGTTTTACGAGAAAACGGCGCGCTGGACGCTTTGGCTGGGTCTGCTATCGCTGGTATTGCTCGCTATTGGTACAATCTGGGGCCTTGGATTCGCCCCCATTGAGCGAGTCCAGGGAAATTCGTACCGGATCATCTATCTCCATGTACCCGTGGCCTTCTTGTCCATGGCCGGCTACTACGTTATGGCGATCAGCGGTGCCATTGGACTGATCTGGAAGATGAAACTGGCGGACATGGTCATGAAGTCCGCCGCGCCCATCGGGGTCGTGCTGACCTTTATCGCGCTTTTCACGGGCGCGGTCTGGGGCAAGCCAACCTGGGGAACCTGGTTCGAATGGCGGGATCCACGGATTGCCTCGACGCTGCTGCTTTTCTTTTTATACCTGGGTGTCATTGCGCTACAAGCCAGCTATCAGAATCAGCAGATGGCCGACCGCTTCAGCGCGATTCTGGCGATTGTCGGGATGGTGAACATCCCTATCATGTACGGCTCGGTCTACTGGTGGAACAGCCTGCACCAGGGCGCCACGCTGAAGCTTAGCGGCGAAACTTCCATGCACTCATCCATGCTGTATCCACTGTTGGTTATGATTGCCGCCTTCTATTGTTTCTACGCCTACATCTTGGTGAAAAATGTACGGGCGGAAATTTTGCAACGTGAATACCGTACCCAGTGGGTAAAAGAGCTGGTGTCCGGATGAAGGCAATTTGGTGATGACGAGTAGAGCGCGATGAATTTTCAGTTCGAATCCTTGCAGGATTTTCTCCACATGAGTGGCCACGGCTTTTATGTATGGATGTGCTTCCTGCTGACCTTTGGTTTGATGTTGTATCTGGTTCTCGCGCCGGAAATTCGTATCCGTCAGTTCATCAAACAGCAGAGGCGAATCGAACAGCGCTTGACAAGTGCACGGGTTGAGAGCGAACTGAAAGGAAGTTAGTTTTTCGGCGAAGCTTGCGCCCGCAATTTATAGGTGATCAGTTATGCATCCAGTGAGAAAACAACGACTTATTTTCGTCTTGTTCCTGGTATTTTTCGCGAGCGCCGCGGCTGCCTTGTTGGGCTTTGCCTTGCGCGACAATATCGACCTATTTTATCCGCCATCCAAAATAGTGGCCGGTGGAGCTCCTATTGACAAACAAATTCGTGCGGGGGGCTGTGTACTACCAGGCAGCATTGAACGGGTTGAAAACAGTATGACCAAACACTTTATCGTAACGGATGGCGCCGCCAATTTGTCAGTGACCACCGACGTTATCCTTCCCGATTTGTTTAAAGAGGGAGAATCCGCGGTTTTGACCGGCAAGCTGAACGGTGACGGCGTGTTTGTCGCTACTCAGGTGCTGGCCAAGCACGACGAGACCTATATGCCGCCAGAGGTGGCGGACAATCTACAGAATCCCGAGGAACATGTTAAAACCTGCAAGGGCTTGAACTATGGTTCCTGAGCTAGGACACTTTGCTTTACTGATCGCCTTGTGTCTGGCGGTGGGTGTTGCCGTGGTGCCCATGGTGGGCAGTTACACGGGCAACACATTGTTGATGCAATCCGGTCGCTCCATGGCGGTGGGCCTGTTCTTGTTTGCCTTGTTTTCTTTCCTTTGTTTAGTGTGGGCCTTTACCCACGATGATTTCTCTGTTGCCTACGTCGCCAGTAATTCCAACAGCCTGCTGCCCATTTATTACAAACTGACTGCTACCTGGGGTGGGCATGAAGGCTCGCTGTTGTTGTGGATCTTAATGTCGTGTTGCTGGTTGTTGGCGGTGAGTTTTTTCGCCCGCAGCTTGCCCATGGTGATTCATTCGCGGGTATTGGCCATCATGGGTTGGACGGCCGTGGGTATTCTCTTGTTTACAATATTCACCTCCAACCCCTTTGAACGCATTCTGCCTGGCAGCCCGGCGGAAGGCAGTGATTTAAATCCGCTCTTGCAGGATGTTGGATTCATTATTCATCCCCCCATGCTGTATATTGGTTTCAGTGGTTTTTCCGTTGCCTTTGCCTTCGCCATAACAGCGCTACTGTCCGGGCATCTCGACAGCGCCTGGGCGCGTTGGTCGCGACCGTGGACCAATATCGCCTGGGGCTTTCTTACCCTTGGTATCGGCCTGGGCAGCTGGTGGGCCTACTACGAATTGGGCTGGGGCTTTTGGTGGGGTTGGGATCCAACCGAAAATAATTCGCTGATACCGTGGCTTACCGCAACAGCCTTGGTGCATTCGCTTGCGGTTACCGAAAAGCGCGGGCTTTTTAAAACCTGGACCATACTGCTGGCCATTGCCACCTTCTGCCTGATTTTGCTCGGGACTTTCATCACCCGTTCGGGCGTGGTAAATTCCGTGCACGCATTTGCCAACGACCCGGAGCGCGGGGCGTTTTTGCTCGGCTATATTGTAGTAGTCGCCACCTTCTCGCTTTTGCTCTACGCCTTGAAAGCGCCCAGTGTGGCAAGCCTGTCCGCTTTTCGCTTGTCCGCGCGTGAAACATTTATGTTGTCGAACAACATACTGTTGACAATCTTGATGGCGACAGTATTACTCGGCACCATTTACCCCATGATTTCCGAAGGGTTTGGTTGGGGCACGGTGTCGGTAGGCGCACCTTACTTCAATTTTTTCTGGGTATTGCTGGTGGTGCCGCTCTGCATGCTGATGGGTGCAAGTTCACTCTCTCAATGGAAGCAGACTTCGGCCGGCATCTATAAAAAATATCTTAAACTACCCGTGCTTATCAGTCTGGTGGTAGCCATTATCTTTCCATTTATTTACGGCGACTCCTATCGAATTGGCGGAGCGGTAACGGCGTTTGTCGTAACTTGGATTGTGGCAGCCACTATCAGCGGACTGCTTCGGCAAACGCGCAACGCACCGAGTTTCTGGGCCGGCCTGCGACAACTTAAACTTGGCTATTACAGCATGTCCGTGGCGCATCTGGGCGTGGCCCTGTTGTTCCTCGGCGCGGGCCTGACCTCGATCTACGACAATGAACGTAACCTGATACTTCAACCCGGTGCCAGTCAGGAATTGTTCGGTTACCACTGGCGCTTTGGCGGTGTGCAGGAAGTTCGCGGCCCCAATTATCTCGCGGAGGAAGGTCAAGTCTGGGTAAGTCGGGGCGACCGAGTACTGGCCGAACTGGCACCCCAGAAACGCTACTATCTGTCGGGGGCCATGGTTACCACCGAAGCGGCTATCCAAGGCAATTTATGGCGCGATTTATATGTGTCGCTTGGTGAGGCTACCGAGCCAAGGTCGGCGGGTGGATGGGTCATTACTGTGTACGTTAAACCGTTTATCGCCTTTATCTGGATGGGCATCATCCTGATGAGTGCCGGCGGCCTAATGGCCTTGTTCGACAAGCGCTATCGTTACGCGCAAGCCCGGAAGGACGCCAGCGATCAGGCCGGCAGCGCGAGCGCACTGGGACAGGCGACGTCATGAAACGTTGGAAGCTTTTTATACCGCTCATTATTTTTGCCGCACTGAGCATTCTGTTCTGGCGGGCCTTGGATAACGACCCCAGCGAGTTGGATTCCGCGCTGGTGGGCAGACCCGTTCCCGAATTTCAAATGTCCACCGTTAAGGAGCCGCAACGTTTGGTCACCCAAGAGGAACTAAAGGGCCACGATTTTGCGCTAATCAATGTGTGGGCTACTTGGTGTGGCCCGTGCAGGGTAGAGCACCCCTATCTGGTAAAGCTTGCCGACCAAGGCATTCCCATTTTTGGTGTGAACGCTAATGACCAACTGTCCCTGGCCCGGGAATGGCTGGATGAACGTGGCGATCCCTATACCTTTAGCGTTTTCGATCCCGAAGGCAAACTGGCCTTGGATCTCGGCACCTATGGCTACCCAGAGACCTTTCTAATTGATAAAAACGGCACTGTGCTGCTGCGCAAGACCAGCGTGCTGGATGAGCGCGTCTGGCTAAATGACTTTCAGCCCATTATTGATCAGCTAAACAATTGATATGATTTCAATCTTTCGCTCTACATGTTTGCTGTTTTTGCTCGGTGTCGCTGTTTCGGCCATGGCGGCGACCGCCACTGATGTGTACGAGTTTGACTCCGAGGCGCAGCGCGAGCGTTTCCAACAATTCACCTATCAATTACGCTGCCCCAAATGTCAGAGCCAAAACCTGGCGGGTTCCGATTCATTGATTGCCCGGGATTTAAAACGCGAGTTGCATCACCTGATTGTGGAAGGCAAAAGCGATGACGAGATCATCGATTTCATGGTGAGCCGATACGGGGAGTTTGTGCTGTATAAACCGCGCTTTCAAGCCAGCACTTACTTGCTGTGGCTCGGACCGGCCGCGTTGATTTTTTTAGGGCTCGGTGTGTTTGGTTGGGTGCTCTATAAAAGGCAGGCGCTGGAGGATGATTGAGGAGCTGTCCAGAGTTTAGTGGTGCAGGTTTAAATGCCGTGCATGGACAGGCGTTCGGTACTCACTGCTGTGACCCGCCGTGAACCCATCCCTGGGGGCTCGTCGCCAGGGTCCCTCCTGTCGACGGTCACATCAGTAAGCACCGAACCCCTGTCTTCGAGAGCGTTGAAGCGGTCTGGTTCTCAAAAACTCAGATTCGGAGAATTTAGAAGTCGTGATGATTCGGAAACGTTTTACTGTTGTCCAGAAGAAGTAAAAGTTTAAGCAGCCTCATTGCGAGTTTGGTGTGGGGGATAGTGTTTCGAAACCTTCGCTTCAGGGACGAAGCGAAGGAGCTACAGGGATGTATTCATGCGTTTTCGAAACACTATCCCCC
>JBBDIU010000062.1:0-5150 GCA_040880205.1 Cellvibrionaceae bacterium | reverse complement strand
GTTGTAGTTTCAGTTAGGTCCAGCAGTATGATCTCCAGTGCGATCAGCAATAGCAGCAGGGCGCAAATCTGCAATCGCGGAAAATCGAAGACTCGTACTACCCAGCCCTCATGTCGCCACAAGGGCAATAGCGCTGCCAGACTAAGTGCAACTGTCGCTATCAGGAATACAAAAAACATGGCCACCGTCCGTTGGCTGATTTTGCCGTCAATGTGGCTCGAGATTCATCTTCAACTGTTCCAAGCTGCTCTGTGCTCGGGAAGCGATACGCGTTTTTAGGAACAGTGGTTCCGCATATCGCAACCAATGCTTGGTTGCATAACGAAGGTGGCGCTTGCACACAGTACCTTCTTCTGCTCGGCTTAGGGTGTAACTGGTAACAATATCCACCAGGTCCGAATCTGCTTCGACCTCCCACAGGTAGGGACGGTCGGTTCTGCTGACGACGTAATGCAATGTGCTGGTCACCTTAAGCGGGAGGAGCGGGAGCAAGGGTTGTTTGGCGACAATGTCAAACTGCTGACCGCTTGCTTGAGCTCGGAAACTGCGATTTGTGGGGAGGTAGGACGGGGACCATTCATGCCATCGACTGGGGTCCGTTATGTAATCAAATATGGCCTCGGGGTCGCGTGCAATCGTCACCTCGTGAGAAACTTGCCGAGTCGCCATGCTTTTTCCTTCCTATATCATGCGTACGTTTGAGGAAAACCTGGCTTGGTGGCCAGACGGTTGTGGGGACTACAGGGGAGTTCATTAAATTGATCCATGCGTACGTCCAGAGGATTATGCGCTTCGCTGCCAGGGCCAGGAGCCAGTCAACTCAAGTTCCAGGGTAAAGCTTAGGAAAGTGCGAATCACCAGTATGCTTGCGAGCACCCCGACGCTTTGAAAGGTAAGTTCGACTGCCACGGTATAAATGATGTCGGCCGCTACCAAAAACTCCAGGCCCAGCAGAATACCGCGGCCCAGACGTTGACGAATATCCTGGTAAATCACCTCAGGTTCCGTTTGGCGTGCAAAGTGCGTGGCGGCAAATGCGACGGTGTAAACTGTAAACCCCGCAATAATAAGTACGCCGAGCAGTTCGATAATAGCGGCGGACCATTCCGCCACGGGAGTTACCAGATCGGACATAATCGCTCCGTGTATGCTCGGCTTGGGTTGCTAGGTGTGCTTCGACGCTAGCATAGCACCTCAAACGGATCAAGAATGCCACGATTGATTGCTCCATCAATCTTGTAGCCATGTATTGGGTGCCATCAAGCGCAATCGGGGTCGAACTTCGGTGGAGAGGGTATTGTCTCGCTAGGACCCACACAAAACAGACCCTCGGGAATGCAAACAAAGGAGTGTGCAATGAAAATACATCATTGGGGTTTTGTGATCCTTGCGGCGTGTGCCGCGCTGGCCTTTAGCCAGGATTATGTCATTTGGTCCGGTGGTGTCAGTGAACAGGAACGGCAGGATGCGCCGGAAGGAACAACCAAACTGGTTTTCTTTGAAGAAGGCGGCCCCTACGTTGCCGATGTTGAGGTAACCGTGTCGAGTGACACGGAAGGTGAACTCCTCAATACCACCTCGCGTGGCCTCTGGTTGGTTCTCGATCTACCGGAAGGAGAATATACTGTCATGGCCAGCCGTTCTGGCGGCGACGAGCAAGGTGCCCGGTTCCAGGTTGACAATGGCGAGAATAACGACGTGGTGCTGCAATTTCCGGTTCGGGAATAAGAGCACGGAATCGTTAAACAATGCAGTCGACGCAAAAGTTATTGATCGAGATCACCCTGGCATGGCATGGTGGCGGGGTATACTGATTAAGACGCACGAGCTTTGGGGCAGAGGGCTGCATGGTTGTTTGGAACGGCTTTAGGTTGGGGTTTGCACGGGACATAACCTTACCACGCTTCATCTTGCTACTCTTCGTAGCTGTGACGGGACCAGTGTTGGCGCAAGACCAACCACAAATCGATAGCGGGGCGGCCCACGCTGCTTTTGTCACTGGCGGCGCCGAAAGCTGCTTGGTTTGCCATGGCGCCGATCGTTTCTATCCCGCCGCCGGCATTCTACAAACCGCCCACGCCCGGGTAGCCAATCCGCGTTCACCTTTTGCCGAAGGCAAGCATCAATGCCAGAGTTGTCATGGGCCCAGCGCCAATCACCTATCGGTCGGCGCTGATGGCCGCCGCCCGCCGCCCCCCGTGGCCTTCAATGCGGGTGAGGATCCCGAAGCAAAAAATACCGTCTGCCTCGATTGCCACCGTGGCGATGTAGGTCCGCACTGGGCGGGCAGTATTCACCAGTTCGAGGAAGTGGCGTGCAGCGATTGCCACCAACTCCACGATCCGCGCGACCCGGTTACTCAACGCGCCACCCAATCCGATCTGTGCCTGGACTGCCATCGCCCGCAACGGGCCGATTTTCTGCGCCGCTCCGCGCACCCGGTCAGGGAAGGTTTGCAGGTCTGTGCCGACTGTCATGAACCCCATGGCAGCGCCGGCCCCGCATTGCTGGCAACCACCACCGTGAACGATACGTGTTACAACTGCCACGCGGAAAAACGCGGGCCGTTCTTGTGGGAACACGCGTCGGTTCGCGAGGACTGTACCAACTGCCATGTGCCGCACGGTTCCAATCACCAAGCCTTGTTGCAGGCGCGTACACCCTGGCTGTGCCAGCAGTGCCACCTCGTCCAATTTCATCCCAGTACCTCACTGGACGGCACCGCGCGCCTGCCTCAGGGTTCAAATCATTTGCTGCTGGGTAAGGATTGTATGAACTGTCACGTTCAGGTCCACGGTTCCAACCATCCATCCGGTCCGGGGCTGGTTCGATGAGTGGCAACGCACGATTATCCCTGTTGCTTGGTATCGTGGTGGTGTCGACCCCGCTAACCGGATTGGCGCAATCCGAGAGTTCGTTGGATGCCCAGGTGGAAGTGGGCATCGGCCATCTCGATGACGAAGCATTTCGCTATGGACGCTATAGCGGATTGGTGGATGACGGTTGGATCCCCTGGTTGAACTTCGAGCTGCGCGCCACGCCGCAATGGAATAGCGCGGACGCGGGCTACTGGATTGTGCAAGGTCGGGATCTGGGTTTGGACACGGTTTTTTTCCAGGCTGAAGCCGGCGAGTACGGCAATCAAGCGCTGACATTGCAGTATCGCGAGATACCCCATTATTTTTTTGAGGATGGTCAAACACCGTTTCGCTCGGTGGACACCAGCCGCTGGATATTGCCGGACAACTGGCAAGTGACGGATGCCACCACGCAAACCATGACCAGTCTGGCTGCCAATCTGATGCCGGTGGAAATCGATCACCAACGTCAACGTCTGGATCTTCACTACCAAAAGCAATTGCCAGCCGCCTGGCAATTCGAAGCCGAGTATCGCCGAGAAATCAAGCAAGGCCACCGGCCCCTGGCCGCAATGATCGGTTCCACCGGCGGCAATGCGCGCAGCGCGATTCTGCCGAGCGAGGTGGATTTTGAAACAGACATCATGCAGTTGGGGCTTCGCCACGTTGGTGCAAAATCAACCTTCGGCATGAGTTATTACGGCTCGTTTTTTTCCAACAACGAAAACCGCCTCGTGTGGCAGAATCCGTTTGGTCAGCAAGTCCAATGGGCAGCGGGAGTTGCCTATCCCGATGGTCAAGGCCAATTGGCGCAGGAGCCGGATAATAGCGCCCATCAACTGCGCTTGGCCGGCAGCTATGCGTTTACACCCATTACCCACGCCAGCCTGGAAGTGGGTTACGGAAAAATGTTCCAGAACGATGACTTTTTGCCCTATACCATTAACGACACGCTGGGCGTCCCGGCGCCGCTAACCCGCGACAGTTTGGAGGGCGAAATTCAAACACTCAGCGCTGATCTGCGTCTGTCCACCCGGCCCATGACGAAAATGCACCTGGTGGCGCGCTATCGTCTCGATGATCGCGACAATCAAACGCCGCGCTTGCTTTATCGGCCAGTCGCTGGCGACTCGCAGGATCAGGTGGACGCGCTTGAGGGAATTCTCAACCGGCCTTACAGCTACCGGCAGCAAACCGCGACTATCGACGCGCGATACCGGGCCACCAGCCGAGTGCGGATCGAGACCGGATACCAGATTGAACACACCGAGCGCAACTATTCCGAGGTAAACGACAATCGCGAGTACACCGTGCATCTGGGCACTACCTTGCGCATCCTCGACAACGTCAACTTGAATCTGGGCTATCGGTATTCGGAGCGCAGAGGCGATGATTACGAGGGCAACCGGCCTTTAATTCAGGCGCATTTGCCAGGCACCGTGGCCGCCGAGGATTTCGAAAACCATCCGCTGCTGCGCAAGTACTATCTTGCCGATCGACAGCGCGACCGTATTCAGTTCAGAGCGGACTGGTTTGCCAGCGAGCGCCTGACCCTTGGACTTCAGACCGCCTACAACCGCGACGATTACCTCGACGACTACTTTGGGCTCAATCAAGTTACCCTGAGTTCGTACACAGTGGACCTTAGCTACTTGGTGGGCGACAATTTCCATATCGCTGGCTTCTTCAGCGTGGACCACTATGCCCAGGAGCAGTCCGGACGCTCTTTTACCGCGGCACCGGGCCAGGCCGATGATCCCGCCCGCAACTGGTGGGTGGATACGGCCGATCGATTCACCACGGCCAACATCACCGCGGAATATGAACAAGTGCAGCAGCGCTTTGCTTTTTTGCGCGGCTGGGGGCTCCAAGGCGATCTGGACCTGGGCGTGGAGCTAAGCGATTCCAGGACGCGGGGCGATGTCGACTCGGAAACGGGTTCCGCCCTGAACGCGGCGCCGCTGCCCGACATCGAAAGCCGCTTGCGTTATTATCGTTTGTACGGCAGCTACGCGATTTCCCAGGCAGGCACGCTGACGGTTACATTTTCCCGCGAACTGTATAGCAGCGATGATTTTCGCCTGGACGATGTGGACCCGGGCACCATGCAGCGCGTACTCAGCCTGGGTGAAGAAAGCCCCGATTACGCGATAAACTGGCTTGGCTTCAGTTATCGGCACCGGTTTTAATAACGCACAACTAGTGTAGTTTAACAAAAGTTCGCCGAACTAAAAATCATTAAAGGTGTCCCATTGTTATGGCAATTGTTGGGAGGTAACCATGGGGCGCCCT